>VGRF01000017.1 GCA_016875395.1 Deltaproteobacteria bacterium
ACACCGTCCGTCCGCACTCGAGCCTCGGCAATCTCACGCCGGCAGAGTTTGCCGCGCGAGGTCGATCAACAGAGCAACCAGGGGCCGTTCTCTAGAGACCGTTGGTCCGAGAAATGCCAGCAGGTCAGACCTAGTGAAGATCCGCATCGAGACCGACGCGCGAACAACGCTGAATCCAAGGGACGCGAAGAACCAGACGCAGTCGGGCATCTTTGGGCTCCGTCTACCGAGAACCTTCCGCGGTGTCGGTCGCGCGGACTACTAGACCGGCGCCTTCTCCCCCTCGCCCAGCGTCAGGGGCTCCACGCCGTCCGCGGTCACGAGCACGGTGTGCTCGAACTGCGCGGAGAGGGAGCCGTCGGCGGTGACCGCGGTCCAGCGGTCTTCGAGGATTTCCGTCTTCCAGTGACCGAGGTTGATCATCGGCTCGATCGTGAAGGTCATGCCGGGCGCGAGGCGCTCGCCGCTGTTGGGCTTGCCGTAGTGAAAGATCGTCGGCGCGGTGTGGAAGATCTTGCCGGTGCCGTGGCCGGTGAACTCGCGCACGACGCCGTAGCCCTGCGCTTCGGCGAACTGCTGGATCGCGAAGCCGATGTCGCCCGTGGTGCCGCCTGGCCTAACAGCTCGGATGCCGAGCCACAGCGCGTGGTAGGTGTCGGCGACGAGGCGGCGCGCTTTCGGCGCGACGTCGCCGACGAGGAACGTGCGCGAGCTGTCGCCGTGGTAGCCGTTCAGCTTCGGCGTCACGTCGACGTTCACGATGTCGCCATCTCGCAGGATCGTCTTGGCGTCCGGGATGCCGTGGCAGACGACGTCATTGATCGAGATGCAGCTGCAGCGCGTGTAGGGCGGATGGCCGTAGCCGAGCGTGGCGGAGACGGCGCCGTGGTCGCGCGTGAACTCGTCGATGAAGTTGTCGATCGAGAGCGTGTCGAGGCCGGGGCGGATCCGCTTCGCCACTTCGTCGAGGAGCCGGCCCGCGAGCCGGCCTGCCGCGCGCATCTGCTCGATCTCGTGCGGCGCGAGCAGCGGAATCACACCACTGCGACCGCGCGGCGCGGATTCTTGCTTCTGCTTGCCTCGACCCAAACGCATGCGACTTCCCTAAGGCGAAGGTTGACCAACATAGCGGCGTGATGACGCCCGAGGCTGAGCCGCGCCCGGTCGGCCTCGAGGTCAACGCGCTAGCGAAGCCGAGCCGAGCTCAACCGGGACGCCGCGCCTCTTCTCGCAGCTGCGCGATCAGGAACGCGCGCATCTCGCGCGCGGGCACGATGGATTCGAGCGAGCCCACATCTTTCGCGCGCTGAACGGAGTGGATGCGGTCGAACTCCTCGGCGAGCTCGGCCTGCTTCTCGAGGCGCACCTCTTCGAGCACTTTCTCGAAGCGCGCACGCGCCTCCTCGCTCGCGTTGCGGCCGGGCTGCGCGGCGCGCACGCGCGGGTCGGCGGCGGCACGGGCGCGCACGTCGCGCGCGAACACCACCGCGGCCGCGGGCCCGCCGCCGATCACGCTCGCGAACGAGCCTTCGAGCGCGGAGGCGCGCAGGCGCGAGTTCAGCGCACGCGAGAACACGACGTAGGCGCCGCCGTGGTAGCGAGACACGACCATGAAGGAGATCGGGCCGTCGAAGTTCACGACCGCGCGCGCGATCTCGGCGCCGTACTCGAGCTGCAGCTTGCGCATCGACTCGGGCGAGCCGTCGAAGCCTGACAAGTTCGCGAGGATCACGACGGGGCGGTTGCCGCTCGCCGCGTTGAGCGCGCGCGCGACTTTCTTCGAGGAGAGCGGGAAGAGCGTGCCGCCGGTCCAGGTCGACGGACCGTCGGGCGGCCGATAGCCCTCTCTCGTCAGGGACGTGCTCTCGATGCCGATCAGGCTCACTGCCTGCCCGCCGAGATGCGCGTCCCACACGATCGCGGTCTCTGCGCCCACCCACGCGCGCCAGCGCTCGAGGTGCGGGCTGTCTTGGTCGATCAGCGCGGCCATCACCGGGCGCATCGCGAAGGGGCGCTTGCGACCGGGGTTGGTGGCGTCGTCGAAGATCTCGCCCACGCGCGCGAAGTCGCCGCCCGGCGTCGCGGTGGCGCCGGCGTCGCGCGTGTCGGGGTCGCTCGTGCGCTGCGCGCGCGGCCCGCGCTCACCGGGCACGACGTACGTGAAGCGGTAGTGCTCGAACAGGATGCGATACGCGTCGCGGATGTCGGTGGCGTAGTACTGGCCCTCGCCGTTCGGGCCCATGATGCGCTCGAAGCCGCCGATCGCTTGCTCGTCCTCGGCGCTGACGGCGCCCGAGGCTTCGAGCGCCGCGCGGCCCGTCAGCACCATCGACGCGCCCGGCGTCATGATCAGCGCGCCGCGCGTGTGCATCAGCATCGTCGCGAGCGAGTCCCAATAACTCTGCGCGCCGACGTTCACGCCCGTCACGATCACGTGGATGGCGCCGCCTTGCTGCGTGAACTCGATGATGCGGCGCACGACGCGCGCGGTGGCGTCGAGATTATCCGTACCGCTGTCCATCGCGATGCGCGCGCCGCTCGACACCGGCACCCACTCCACGGGGATGCCGCGCTGCTCGGCGAGATCGATCGCCGCGACGATGCGGCTGCACTCCTCGGGGCCGAGCGAGCCCATGCCGAGCGTCGGGTCCGAGAGCACGAGCACGCGCGACATGCCATCGGGCACCTTCTCGGTGGGCGTGCTGACGACGCCGAACACGATCGCGCAGTCGTTACGGCCGTAGGGGCGCGCGACGGGCGCGGCGGCACCGCTCGCGTCGAGATCCCATTCCTCGAAGGTGCCCACGGGCAGCTCGCCCTCGCCCGCGGCGTCGCCGTGCGAGCCCGTCAGCATCCGGACGATCTCGTACGGGTAGACGAGCCGGCGGCGGCGCGCGTCGACGACTTTGCGCTCGTACGCCGAAGCGACGCGCAGGGCGCCGGTGCGCGGCTCGCGCATCTCGAGCGTGAGGTTCGAGCCGGTGAGATTCGCGATCACCAGCTCGCGCGGCGTCGCAGGCTCGTCCGGCTTCGCGCGGTCGAGCGTGCGCAAGCGCACGATCACCTTCTCGAGCCCGAGGTTGCGCGTCGCCGGCGCGAGCTTGCGCGAGAGGCGATCGGCGAGGCTCGCTTCGAGCACGATTTCGGGCGCGAGGTAGATCGCGATGCGGTTCCACTGCAGGCGCCGCTGCGGATCGCGCAGCGCGAGGTGGTTGCGCAGCGCGCGCGTCGCCTCGAAGAACATGTGCTCGAACGCGGGCACGTGCAGCGCCGCCTCGCGGCCCGGATCGGGCGAGCGCGAGCGCAGATCGCCGAGCACGAACATGCGCTCGTCGCTCGCGTCCTCGCGGCTCTTGCCCCAGAACGCGTAGAGGCCCTCGCTCGCGGGCAGGCGCTCGAGCGCGAAGTTCACGAGCCGCCCGAGGTCGACGCGCTTTGCCGCCTCGGGGTGGAGGCCGTGCAGGCTCGCGTCTTCGGCGAAGCCGTTCGGCGTGGGCACGAACGTGAAGTGGAGATCGGGGCCGCTGGGGCGGACGAGCGTGACCGTGACGCGCCCCGCGGCGAGCGAGCCCGCGAGCACGGGCGTAACGACTGCGGCGACGTCCGGCGCTTCCTCGTCTTCACCGAGCGCGGCGAACAGCTCGAGCGCGAACACCGCGGGCCAGTCGTGACTCTCGCGCGACGACTCGGCGGCGCGCACCACCACGCGCAGCGTGTCGGCGAGATCCGCAAGCGACGCGGTCGCCCCCAACACCACGCGACCCCCCGCGAAGTCCATGCGCTCTATCCAGCGCCCCGACTCGCGGAACGAGACCTGCGCGATCGCCTCCTCGGGCGCGTAGGCGCGCTGCAGCTGCGCGGCGAGCGCGATCGCGCGGCGGCGCGGATCGGCGTCGGCGATCCACGCGCCCACGCGGTCGAACGTCGCGCGCGGCACGCCGGCGAGATCGAGCAGCACTTCCGCCGGCGGCGCGGTCGGCTCCGCCTCCGCGGCGTCGAGGTAGGCGTTCACCTGCTTGCTCGTGCGCTCGGCGAGGCGCAGCGCTTCGGGCTGCTCGAAGATCACGTAGCGCGCTTCGATCGCGGCGTCGGCGACGGCGTTCGAAAGCAGGCCGCGCATGCCCGCGAGCAGATCGAGCGCCGCGGCGAGGCGCGCATCTTGCGCGAGCGGCACGCCGTGGCGCGCGAGCGAAGCCGCGCGGCGCAGCATCGCCAGCGCGAGGCGGTCGCGCAGCTCGGGCTGCTGCTGCGAAGCGAGCAGGCGCAGCACCGCGCGCTCGAGCGCGTCGCTGTGATCGATGCTCTCGACGCCGTAATGAGCGAGCGCCGCTCGCACGAGATCGAGGAACTCCGCGGCGATGCCGGCGCCGCCGGCGCGCGTGCGCCGCGCGAACATGCGCATGCGCGCGTCGTTCGAGGGCCCGAGCTCGCCGGAAACCGACGCAGCGGGCGAGCGAATGAAGAGCCGCGCGACATCGGCGGTGAGCGAGAGCTCGTGACGAATCTCGGCGAGCTCGGCGTAGAACGGGTCGGGGAGGCCATCGGGCAGCGCCGCCTCGAGGAACTCGGCGAGCTTGTCGGCGCGCGCGGGGTTCACGTCGTAACCGAGCAGTGCACGGCGCGCCTCGTCGCGGATCGCGGCGATCGCGCTCCGGCGCTGCGGCGGCTGCGCGTTCGCCGCGGCCTCGAGGTCGGGCGCCCCGAGCGGGTCGCCGCCCTTCTCGCGGAAGAGCGGCGCGAGCGGATCCGCGATGTCGGGCAGCGCGAGCCGCGCGACGCTCGGCGCACTCGCCGCGCCCGCCTCGTCCTTCTTCGGCTCGATCACGAGCAGCACGTCGCCGGCCGCGACCTTCGCGCCCTTGCGCACGAGCACTTCCGTAACAACTCCGCTGACGGGCGCGTCGAACGCGACCTCCATCTTCATCGCTTCGAGCAGGCCGATCGTCTGGCCAGCGGTCACCGTGTCGCCCGGCTGCACGTGCACCGCGACGACCATCGCGGGCGCCGCGGCGCGCACTTGGCCCGCCGACTGCTCGTCGAAGCGGAACGCGCGCCCCTCGAGCTCGACGCGCAGGTTCGCCCCGCCCACGTCGTAGAGCACGCGGAACACGCGCTCGCCGAGCTGCAAGCGCGCGGTGTGCTCGCCCTCTTCGCGCAGGCCCGCTGCGAGCGCGTGGCCATCGAGATGCACGCGGTATCGCCAGCCGCCGATCGCGTAGATGTCGAGGCGGTACTGCTCGCCGCCGAAGCCGAGGTCGATCTGCTGCCCGCTCGAGACGGGCACGCGATCCGCGGCGAACGCGGCCTCGGCGTAGAAGTTGAGCCGCGCCTGCGCGCGCGCGGCCTGATAAGCGAGGATGCCCGCGGCGACCAGCGCCGGCGCGGCGAGCTCGTCGTTGCGCTCGCGCGCGAGTCCGAAGCGATCGAGCCAAGTCGTGTCGACCGCGCCCTTGCGGTAGTCGGCGTGGTCGAGGATCTCGGCGAGCCAGCCCTTGTTGGTCGCGCCGCCCTCGACGACGAGGTCGAAGTCGTCGAGCGCGGACGCGAGCCGCGCGCGCGCTTCTTCGCGATCGGCGCCGGTCGCGATCACCTTCGCGATCAGCGAGTCGAACGCGGCGGGCACCGTGCTGCCCTGCACGTAGCCCGTGTCGACGCGAATGCGCGGACCGAGCGCGGGATCGAAGCGCGCGATGCGGCCGGGCGCGGGCAGGAAGCCCTGATCGGGGTCTTCGGCGCACACGCGCGCCTCGATCGCCCAGCCGTGCTCGCGCAGCTTCACGCCCGCGAGCGACTCGCCGCGCGCGATGCGGATCTGGATCTGCACCAGATCGAGGCCGGTCAGCTCCTCGGTGATGCCGTGCTCCACCTGGAGCCGCGGATTCATCTCGAGGAAGTAATAACTCTCGCCCTCGACGAGGAACTCGACGGTGCCGACGCCTACGTAGCCGACGTGCTTCGCGACTTTCGCGGCGCACGCTTCGAGCGCGCTGCGCACTGCGGGCGAGAGCCCCGGCGGCGGCGCTTCCTCGAGCACCTTCTGGTGGCGCCGCTGGACCGAGCAGTCGCGGCAGCCGACCGCGAGCACGTTGCCGTGCGCATCGCCCGCGATCTGCACCTCGATGTGCCGCCCGCCCGTGACCTTCGCCTCGATGAAGAGGCGCCCGTCGCCGAAGGCGTTCTTCGCCTCGGAGCTCGCGGAACGAAACGCGGGCGCGACCTGATCGAGCGAGTCGACGACGCGTATGCCGCGCCCGCCGCCGCCCGCGGAGGCCTTGATCACGACCGGCAGGCCGATCTCGGTCGCCCAGCGCTCGGCGTCCGCTTCGTTCTCGACGACGCCCTTGCTCCAAGGTGTCACGGGCACGCTCACGCTCTCGGCGAGGTGCTTCGAGCCGATCTTGTCGCCGAGGGCGCGCATCGCGTCGGGCGAGGGGCCGAGGAAGCGAATGCCCTCGCGGTTCAGGCGCTCTACGAACGCGGGGTGCTCGGAGACGAATCCCCAGCCTGGCCACACCGCGTCGGCCTCGGCCTTGCGCAGCGCCGTGATCAGTCCGTCGTGATCGAGATACGCCGCGACTTCGCCGCGCGGCGCCGGCATCGCGATCGCGAGGTCGGCGTGGCGCACGAACGGCGCGTCGCGATCGATCTCGGTGTAGAGCGCGACGGCGAGAATCTCCGCGCCTTCCTGTGCGCGCAGCGCCTTCACCGCGCGAATGCAGCGCATCGCGGCTTCGCCGCGATTCACGATCGCGAGGCGGCGGATCGGCTGGATGCGCGTCACGATGCGAGCCTCACGCTCTCGGCGCCGAGCGCGCACGCGAACGCGACGAAGCGCCCGTGATGGGAGAGCGAGAGATCGGCGCGCGCGGGCTCACCGCGCACGCACAGCACGGGGATGCGCCCGCGCTTCGCGACCGAGAGCTCGCCCGCGTCGGCGCCGAGCTGCGCGGCGAGCGCGCCGCACGCGAACGCGCGCGCTTCCGCGGAGGCGTCGTCGCTCGCGAGCTCCCTGACGCCGCGCGCGGCGGACTCCGCGCTCGCATCGTCGCTCGCGAGCGCGTGCACCCACTCCGCGCGCTCCTCGACGAACAACGCGAAGCGACGCTCGCCGTGCGCCACGCTGCCGCGCTCGCGCGACAGCAGCGTCACCTCGAAGCGCGAGGGCGCCCACACCGTGGCGCGGTCGAGCTTCTTCGCGGCCTTGTAGGCCGCCTCCTTCGCGGCCCACAGCACCCAGCGCACGCGCTGCGTCGCATCGCCTGCGATCAGCGCGCGCTCGCGCTCGCAGAACACGCGCGCGTCGAAACGCGGATTCTGCGCGCCCGGCTGCGTGCCGCGGTGCGCGAAGTCCACCACGTCATTGCCGAGCATCGAAGTGTTCCTTCTCGAGCTCGGCGAGCTTCGCCGTGACTTGGCGCGCGATGTCGAGCGAGCCGCGCAGGCCGCTCTGATCGCTCTTCGGCTCGAGCACGGCCATGCGCCCGCGGAAGACTTCGCCGCGCGCCGGCGCGTCCGTCATGCCGTGCTGGCCGTCGCCGCGCAGGTAGAGGCACAACACGCGGCAGCCCGGCACCGACGAAACGATGCGGCCGATGCCGTACGCCGCGTTCTCCACCTCGACACGCCCGCTGCGCGAGCGCGCGCCTTCGGGGAACACCATCACCGCTTCACCGCTCTTCAGCAGGTACTCCACCTTGTCGAGCACGAGCGCGACTTCCTTGCGGTCGGAGCCGCGCCTGATCGGAACGCACTTGAGCACGTACGTGAGCAGCTGCTTCCACCACGTCGACGCGAAGTGCACGCGCTCGGGCGTGTTCCACGGAATCGACGAGAAGTGACGCAAGTAGAAGAGCGAGTCGCCGAGCGCCCAGCCGATCACGAACGAATCCAGCATCGTCAGGTGATTCGCGCAGATCAGCAGCGGCGCGTGCGACTGGGTGCGCAGCTCGCGGTACTGACGGCGCAGCTCGGCGGCGTTCGCGACGCGCCAGCGGAACGCGAACGCCATCAGGCTGACGAAGATCGGGATCCACAGCGGCGAGAGGGCGCGCGACACCGCCCGCTGCACACGCAGCGCACGCACGTCGCTCGCAGCCAGGCCTTCCGCCAACGCGAATGCCGGCTAGAGCTTCTGCGAGATCAAGCCGACGCAGTCGCCGATCGTGTTGACGGTGTCGACGTCTTCGTCGGCGATCTCGATGTCGAACTCGTCCTCGAAGGCGAGCACGACGTCGACGAGACGCGCCGAGTTCACCTTCAGGTCCTCGAGGATGTTCGTCGCCGCGCTCGCGCTCGAGAGCGCGGCCGCGTCCTTCACGTACGGCGTCAGGATCTTGATCACGCGCGACTGAATCTCACTGGCCTGCATTCGTTCTCCCCTTGGTTGAGCGCCTGGGACTAGTCATTCCACTTGCGCAGCACGAGGGCGGCGTTCACGTCGCCGAAGCCGAAGCCCGCCTTCATGATCGTGCGCAAGCCGGGAAGCGTTCTCGTTTCGTGCGGAATCGACGCCGCGAAGGGCGCGATCTCGGGGTGCACGTCCTCGCAGTTGATCGAGCCGTGCACGTAGCCGCCGCGCAGCATCAACACGGCGGCGATCGACTCCAGCGCGCCCGCGGCGCCGAGCGTGTGGCCGATCAGCGACTTGGTCGACGTGATCCACGGGAAGCTCTCGGGGCCGCGGCCGAGCGCCGCGGACCACGACGCCACCTCGCGCGGATCGGCCCCGGTCGCGGTGAGGTGGCCGCTGATCGCGTCGACCTCGCTCGTCGCGATGCCGGCGTCGGCGATCGCGGCGCTGATGCAGCGCCTCACACCTTCGGGGTTCGGCGCGGTCATCGAGCCGCCGCCGCGGTGCCCGCCGCAGTTCGTCGCGGCCCCTAACACCTCGGCGTGAATGCGCGCCCCTCGTGCGCGAGCCGCGTCGAGACTCTCCACGATCACGACGCCGGCGCCCGCGCCCGGGATGAAGCCGCCCGCGCTCGCGGAGAGCGGCCGGGACGCCGCCTCGGGCGCGTCGTTGTGCTTGCGGTTCAGTACGCGCATCGCATCGAAGCCGGCCCAGTTGTACGGCGTCGGCACTTCGGCGCCGCCGCACAGCATGCGCTCCGCGAGGCCCGCGCGGATGCGCTCCACGCCCATCGCGATCGCCTCGGCGCCGGTCGCGCACGCGCTCGAGTTCGTCGTCACCTGGTTGCCGAGCGCGAGGATCCCGGACACGCGCGCCGAGAGGCCGCTCGCCATCACCTGCTCGACCGAGGTCGAACCGAGGCGCTTCACCTTGTTGTCGTTCACGAGCGGCACCACGCGGTCGCCCACCGTGTCCATGCCGCCGATGCCGGTCCCGAGCACCGCGCCGGTGTCCCAGTTCACGTGCTCGTCGCCGAACTTCGGGCGAGGCAGCCCCGCGTCGGCCCACGCTTCCACGCTCGCGATCGCCGCGTAGCGATGGATCGCGTTCATCGCGAGCAGCTCTTCCTCGGTGAAGAGCGACTTCGCGAGCTCTTCGACGCCCTCGGGCACGCCGCCCACCGTGCAGGCAAAGCCGTGCTTCACCATGAAGTCGACGGTGCGCAGGCCGCTCTTGGTCGAGCGGAGGGCGGCGTCGAACGCGCCGAGGCCGTTCGCGTTGGGCGCGATCACGCCCATGCCCGTGACCACGACGCGCCGCTTCATCGCGCGACTCCCATGCCCGACAGCTGCCCCGAGCACACGATGCGCCCATCCGCGCCGCTCATCGTGGCCTCGACCTTGATCTTGCGGCGGCGATAGAAGAGCACGCGCGACTCGGTGGTGACGACGTCGCCAGGGCGCACGACGCCTGAGAAGTCCACTTGCGCGTCGGTAAAGAACGTCTGGTACGTCGCGGCCTCCGCGTCGTCGAACTCGGCATAGAGGCGTTGAAGCGCGATCGGCACGACGCCGCACTGCGCCATCGACTCGATCAAGAGCACGCCAGGCGTGACTGGGTTGCCAGGGAAGTGCCCGCGATAGAAATCCGCCTCGGGTCGCCAGCGATAGCGGCCGACCGCGCGCTCCTCGCTCAGCTCCAACAATTCGTCGACGAAGCGGAACGGCTCCTGCTGCGGCACGCGCGCGAGCGCTTCGGCGGTCGTGAGCTTCCTACCCACCGTACATCCCTCCGTTCACGTGGATGACGGTGCCGTGCACGTAGCTCGCCTTGGTCGCGAGCCACGTAACAACTTCCGCGACTTCCTCCGCAGTCCCCATGCGCGCCATCGGGATGCGCCCGAGGATGTGCTGCTTCACTTCCGCGGGCAGCTCGTGCGTCATCTCGGTGTCGATGAAGCCGGGCGCGACGGAGTTCACGCGGATGTTCCGGCCCGCGACTTCCTGCGCGAGCGACTTGGTCAGCGCGTCGAGCCCGGCCTTCGCCATGGTGTACGGCGCTTGCCCCGGGTTGCCCGTGTGCCCGACCACGCTCGAGATGTTGATGATGCGCGCGTCGTCGCTGCGTATCAGGAAGCGGCGCAGCGCGACCTTCGTGAGATACCAGGTGCCCCGTTCGATCGCGGCGACGGCGTCGTAGTCCTCGAGCTTCATCGTGACCATCGGCGCGTTCACGTTGAAGCCGGCGTTGTTCACGAGCACGTCGAGGCGGCCGGCCTTGTCCTTGAGCTCGGCGATCAGCGCGTCGATCTGCGCGGAGTCCGCGAGGTCCGCCTTCAGTAGGAACGCCTCGCTCCCGCACTTGTCCGCGATCGCGCGCGCCTTCTCCTCGCTGGAGCGGTAGTGCACTGCGACGCGAAAGCCGGCGCCCGCGAGCGCGAGCGCGCAGGCGGCGCCGATGCCGGTGCCGGCGCCCGTCACGAGTGCGACGCGCGCGTCGCTCACGCCGCGGCTCCGAACCGAAGCAGCGCCCGCGCCCAGGTGAGACCGCCGCCGACCACGACCGCCGCGAGATCCGCGCCCGCCGGCACCTTGTCCCAGTGCTGCGAGATCACGGTGGGACAGCTCGCGCCGCCGGTGTTGCCGAACCACTCGACGTTCGAGAAGTGCCGCTCGGGCTGAACGCCGCAGCGCTGCGCCACTTGCTCGAGCACCCGCAGATTGGCCTGATGACCGACGAAGTAGAGCGGCCGATCGCCGCCTTCTTCCGCGAGCTGCTCCTTCAGCTTCTCGTAGCCCTCGCGCGTGCGCTTGATCGCGAACATCTGCACTGCGCGGCCGTCCTGTGAGAACACGCTCGTGCGCCGGATCAGCACCTTGTCCGCGCCGCTCGGATCCGACGCCACTGCCGGCCACAACGCCTCGACGCGCGCGGGCACCTTGGTCGAGATCACCGCCGCGGCGGCGCCGTCGCCGAAGAGCACCGCGGAAGAGCGGTCCGAGTAGTCCATCGCCGACGTGAGCTGCTCGGTCTGCGTGATCAGGATGAACTCCGGCAGTTTCGCCGGATCCATCAGCGACAAGTTGTAGAGGTGCATCAGGAACGTGGAGCACGCGCTGTTCACGTCCCAGCACGGCGCCTCGATGCCGAGTTGCTTCGCGACGAAGCTCGCTTCGGCGGGGCACAAGATGCGCGGCGCCGAGCTGCCCGAGATGACGAGACCGATCTGCTCGCGCGTCACGCCTGCGCGCTGCATCGCCATCTCGGCGGCGCGCTGCGCGAGGTCCGCGTTCGTGTAGAGCAGCGCGCTCTCGGCCTCGCGCACGTCGCGATTCTTCGTCGCCGCGAGGTACTCGAGCGGCAGCGCGCTGCGCCGCTCGCGGATGCCCACGCGCTCGACGATCCAGTCGTCGTTCGTCCCGATGTCGAGCGACTCGAGGAACTTGTTCGTGATCACCACCTCCGGGTGGAAGTGGCCCATGGCGTGGATGTAGAGGCTCACGTGGTGCTCCCCGCGATGCGCTCGCCGCCGTCGATGCGGATCACCGTGCCGTTGATCCACGCCGCTTCGGGCAGGCATAACAAGTAGAGGACGTTCGCGACGTCGGGCGGCGTGGTGATGCGGCGCAGCGGATTGCGCAGCCGCGAGTGCGCCTTCAGCCGGTCGCTGCCGGGAATCGCTTGCAGCGCGGGCGTGTCGGTGACGCCGGGCTGCAGCACGTTGCAGCGAACCCCGTGCGGGCCGAACTCGGTCGCGATCGAGCGCGCGGTCGCCTCGAGCGCGACTTTCGCCGCCGACACCGCGGCGTAGCCTTTCCACGCGACTTCGTTGCCCTCGCTCGTCAGGCCGAACACGCGCGCATCGGCGGCGAACTGCCCGCGCTGGAAGATGTCCTGCACCCAGTCGAGCAGGCTCGTGCCCATGCAGTGAATCGTGCGCGCGAAGTCTTCGGCATCGAGCAGCGAGTGCGTCGGATACGCGGGCGCGGTCGAGAGCTCGGCGAGCTCGTCGAAGCCTTCGCTCGCGAGCTTGTCGACGGCGCCCGCGAGCGCCTCCTTCGCGACGCCGAGCGACTCCGCAAGCTTCGCCACCGCGAGCCCGGCCCCGGGCTTCGCCACCTCCGGCACGATCAGCTTCAGGTTCCCGAACGCGATCGAGTGGAGGAGCATCTTCACGCGCCCGCTCGCGCCGAGCTGCTCGCCGAGCTGGCCGAGAATTCGGCCGCGCACTTCGGCGTCGAGTGCGTCGTCGTTCTCGATGATCAGCTTCACGCCCGTCGCACGCAGCTTCTCGAACTCGGGCTCGATGCGTTTCATCGCGCCGCGGCGGTCGCGGTGGACGATGCAGAGGTTCATGCCGTGCGCCGCGAGCTTCTGCGCGGTCGCGAGGCCGAAGCCGCTCGATCCGCCGAGGATCACGCCCCAGTCATCGCCGGAGAAACGTCCGGACATTGCTCCCTCCGCCTGCGCTGCCGCGATCCCTCGCGCGAGCCGGCCGGCTCCGCCGCGAATCCGCGCATTTTGACCCGAAGTCAGGCGCGAAGAGGCGGGAGATTTGCCGAGGCGACTCGCGTGTCAACCAGCTCGCGAGCAGAGCAAGCTGCGTACCCGCCCGCACCCGCGCGCCCAAACGAGCGCGACGATACGAGAAGGCCCGCGGAACTTCTCGGGTTTTTGCACACGTTGTGGCCCCGAGCGCCTGCTGTCGGTGCGCCTCCAGGGAGCACGGCGTGCCCGCGAGGTAGACACGGTGCATCGGCGCCATTTCGTGCCAGACCCCAAATGGCCGCTGGCCGTCAGCCCATCCACGCGCCGTTGTTCGGGTCGAAGGCCTGCCCGGTGAACGAGACGCCGCCGGGGCCGCACAGGAACTCGACGAGCGCGGCGACTTCTTCGGGCTCGCTGATGCGCTGCAGCGGGACGCCGGCGAGCAGCTCGGCCTTGGTGGCGCGGTAGTCCTTGCCCATGCCCTCGCCGATTTCGGTCATGCGGTCGACGGCCATCTGCGTCTCGACCCAGCCGGGGCAGATCGCGTTCACGAGCACCTTCTTGGGCGCGAGCTCCGCCGCGAGCGAGCGCACGAGCCCGAGCTGCCCGGCCTTCGCCGCGCTGTAGGCCGAGATGCCCGCGACGCCGAAGCGCGCGACGCACGAGCTGATCACGATCGCGTGCGTGTAGCCGGCGCTCGCCGCGAGCTGCGCCTCGAACGCGCGCAGCGTGAAGTACGCGCCGTCGAGGTTCGTGCGCACGATTGCGTCCCAGCGGTCGCCGCCGCCGAGATCGTTCGGGCCGCCGATGCCCGCGTTCGCGACCACGACGTGCGGGCGACCGAGCGTACGCGCGACTTCGGCGAAAGCGCCGTCGACCGAGGCGCGCTCCTGCACGTCGCACGGAATCACGCGCGTTTTGCCCTTCGCCTCGCCCGCGACCGCCTCGAGCGTCCCACGCGTGCGCCCGAGCAGCGCGACCGACGCGCCGCACGCAGAGAGGCGCAGCGCGATCGCGCGCCCGATGCCGGTGCCGGCGCCCGTCACCACTGCGACTCGGCGGGAGAGATCGGTCATGAGCGCCTCCGGATTGCGACGATATCCCTGAACGCGAACGGTCGGCTGCACTCAGGCCGGGCCTAGACGCAGCTCTGCGCCGCGCCGCGCCTCGCTACCGCGCCCGGCCCACGATGCCGACTTCTTCGAGAACGCTCGGCAGCTCCGCGAAGCGCGCGACGCGCACGCTGCAGCCTTCGGGCAGCGCTTCGCCGAGGCGGCGGAAGTAGTTCTTGTCGGTGCGACCCTCGACGATCACCACGATGCCGCGGTCGTGCTCGGTACGGATCAGGCGCCCGACCATCTGCTTGAGGTGCAGCAGCATCTTGCCGAGCGTCGCGCGCTCGAACGGCGAGATGCCGCGCTCGAACAGGCGCTGCTCGCGGCGTTTGCGGAGCTCCGTCGGCACCTCGAACGGCAGCTTCTCGATCACGACGGCCTGCAGCGCGTCGCCGGGGATGTCGATGCCCTGCCAGAAGCGCCGCGCGCCGAGCAGCACGCTGCCGCCGTTCGCGAAGCGAGTGATCAGGGCCGTTGGGTCGTCGCCGTCTCTACGCGGTGCGATCACTTCGAGCCCGTCCTCCTTGAGGCGCGCCGCAAGCTCGTCGGCGACGTCGTTCATTCGACGCAGACTCGTGAAGAGGCCGAGCGTTCGGCCGCCGAGCTCGCGAGCGAGCAGCGCCAGCACGTCGCTCGTTTGGCGCACGAGCTCCTCGCCGCCTCCGCGCAGCGCGACGACGCGCATGTGGTCGCGGTAGTTGAACGGGCTCGGCACGCTGATGCGCTGCGCCCGCTCGCCGGCGCGCTCTTCGAGCTCGAGCTCGCCGGTAGCGGCGAACGCGTCGCCTCGCACGAACAGGCTCGCCGACACCGCCGCGAACGAGCGCATCTGGGAGACGAAGCGCTCGTGGAACTCCTTGGCCGGCGACACCGGGCGCACCACGAGCCGCCACGCGTCGAACGGCGCTTCCACGTCCTCCACCATCGCGACGTGCTCGGGCGCTTCGTCGAAGGCGGTGCGCAGCGCGTGGGCCTGCTCGCGCAGATCGTCGGCCGCGCGGCCCACCGCGGGCTCCGGCAGCTCGGGCACCTTGTCCGCGATCGCGTCGAGCGTGTCCGCGATGTGGCGCGCGATGCGCGCAGCGGCGGCGGCGTCCGCGCCGTCGGGCAGCGGAAGCTGCACGTCGCCGTACTCGCCCGCGTGCTCCGAGAGCGCTTTCCCGAGCGCGGTCAGCTCCATGTACAGCTCGCGCCGCCACGCGCGCGCGTCGGCGTCGAGCTCGCGGCGCTCCTTCGGCGGCAGCAGCGCCTCGCCGCGCGGGCGACGCCCACTCGCGGGGCGACCGAACAGGTCGTCGAAGCGCTCCAGCAACGCGTTCGGCTCGACCGCGACGGCGAGCACTTCGTCGACCACGCCGGTGAGCTCGTGCGCCTCGTCGGCGATCGCGTGCGCGAACGCGGGGTAGTCGGGCGGCCAGCGCAATAACAAGTCGTGGTTCGCGACGATCAGGTGCGCCTGCGCGAGCGCTGCGCGGCGGCGGCCGAGCGGGCAGTCGCGCTCCTTAGCGCACTGCTCGCGCGAGCACTGCTCGGCGCGCGCAGCGACCGAGCGCCGCAACAAGTCGCGCAGCACGGGGTACCTGCGCACGAGCGCGCCGGGCACGCTCTGGATCTCGCCGTGCGGGCGCGTCTTCGCGCACGCTTCGAGCACCGCGTACGCGAGGCGGTCCTCGGGGAACATCTGCGGGTCGCTGCCCTCGCTCAGCACCTGCCCGAGACGGCGAGCACACGCATAGTTCGCGCGGCCCTTGATCGAGACGGCGCGCAGCTCGGGGTGACCGAGCATGCGCGCGGCCGCGGGGATGTCCTTCTCGACGAGCTGATCCTGCAGCAGCTTCGTGCGCGTCGAGATCACGACCGGCCCTCGGTCGCCATCGGCGGTCGCGAACGGAATCGCCGCCGCGAGATACGCGAGCGACTTCCCGACGCCGGTGCCGCCTTCCGCCAACAACAACTCGTCGCGCTCGAAGTTCTGCGCGAAGCGGCGCGCCAGCTCGATCTGCCCCTCGCGCACGACGAAGCGCGGGAAGCTGCGGCGCCCGCGCGCTTCGTCGGCGAGCACGGCCGCGATGGCCGCTTCGTCGAACGCGACGGGCTCCTCCTCGCTCGCGCCGATCGCGACGAAGGGCGGCTCGACCCGCACCTCCACCGCGCGCTCGGGCTTCTCGAGCAGCGCGAGCCACGGCGAGTCCGGCGCGAACGCTTCCAGCGCCTCGCGAGCCACCGCGAAGCGCGCCGTGCCGGTGCGCGCGCCTTCACCGGCAGCCGCGATCACGCGCGCGGTGTCGAGCGCGTCGTCGAGCGCGCGATGGCGCTCCTCGGTGCCGAACAGCATGCGCGTGAACGACTCGAGGCGCAGATCGGGCGCGTCGGGGTGCGTCAGCGCGAGCAGGTCGAGCGTGTCGAGGAACTCGGTGTGCGCGAGCGCCGGCTCGACGTAGTGCGAGAGGAACGCGCGCTCGAAGCTCGCGTTGTGCGCGATGATCCTTCGACCTGTCAGGGCCGCGCGCAGCTCGCCCTGCAGCGCTTCGAGCACGGGGGCGCTCTCGAGGTCCGCGTCGTCGAGGCCGGTGAGCCGCTTCACCGGCCGCGGAATCGAGCCGCGCGGCTTCACGAGGCTCGTCAGCGTGACGAGCGGCTCCACGCCGGGATCGACGAGCAGCGCGCCGAACTCGAGGATCTCCGCGCCCGCTTCGACGGCGAGCCCGGTCGTCTCGAGGTCGACGATCGCGATCGGCCCGAGTCGCGACGCGAAGCGCGCGAGAACACCGGGCGCGATCCCTAATGACTCGGGCATCGCCTCGCTGCGCGCGAGGCGCGGCGAATCCGAGGCAGAGCTGTCGCGCGAGGAGCCCATCAGCGCGACACGATAGGCGCGCGATTCAACTCGTTCAGCCGCGAACGACGACCGAGTGCACCCCACGCCGCAATTCGCGCGAGCGGATCAGCGGCGGGCGAAGCCCGCCCGCTGCATCCGCCGAGCACCGAGTCCCGGATGAGCCCGCGCAACCAGGCGCGTGATCAAACGTAAATCCCACCTTTGTAGGCCCGATCCTGGCGAATGATCACGTTGATCAACGCCGGCTTGCCCGACGCCGCCGCGCGCTCGAGCGCGGGGCGGATCTGCTCGGGGCGATCGCAGAACTCGCCGTGGCCGCCGAAGGCCTCGACCACCTTCTCGTAGTGCGTGTAGGCGAGCTCGGTCGCCGCGAGACGATCCCAGCCGTAGATGCTGCCCTGCGGCCGCATCATCTGACCCCACGCCGCGTCGTTTCCGACGATGCCGATGATCGGCAGCTTGTGGCGCACGGCGGTCTCGAACTCGAAGCCGTTGAGGCCGAACGAGCCGTCGCCGTACACGATCACGACGCGCTTGTTCGGGTGCGCGAGCTGCGCCGCGAGCGCGAAGGGCGCGCCCACGCCGAGCGTGCCGAGCGGGCCCGGGTCCATCCAGGCGCCTTCGCGGCGCACGGGCAGGATCTTCGCCGCGGTCGCCACGATGTCGCCGCCGTCGCCGATCACGATCGGATCGTCGAGCGTCGCGAGCCAGTCGCGCACTTCGCGGCACATGCGCTGCGGATCGACCGGCACCTCGTTCGAGTTCAGCGCCGCCTCGACCTTCGCTTCTTCCTTGACCTCGATCGCGCGCAGCTCGTCGCGCCACGCGCTGAAGTCGAGCTGCACACCTTGGTTCTTCATCTCCTCCAGTAACAAGTCGAAGGAGCAGGCGAGGTTGCCGACGAGGCCGACATCGCTCTGGCGGTTCTGGCCGATCAGCGTCGCGTCCATGTCGAGCTGAATGATCTTCGCGTCGGCGGGGATCGTCTTGCCGAACGCGAGCCGGAAGTCGAGCAGCGTGCCGGCGAGGATCACGCAGTCGCTCTTCTTGAGCGCGTCGCGGCGCGAGCGATTGCCGAACTGCAGCGAGTTCGGCGGCACCGTGCCGCGGCCCATGCCGTTCGTGAACGCGGGAATGTGCGTCTCGTTCAGGAAGCGGTTCAGCTCGCCGCTCGCGCGCGACCACTTCACCGACGTGCCGGCCATCACCATGGGCCGCTTCGCGCCGCGCAGAATGTCGAGCGCAGCGCGCACCTCGTTGCGATCGGGCGAGAGGCGCGGCGGCTCGGTCTTGATGCGCGGCACCGGCGCGTCGGCCCACTCGCACTGGCCCATGAACACGTCCATCGGAATCTCGAGGTACGCCGGGCCGGGGATGCCGGAGACCGCGTGGCGAATCGCGAGCTCGATGTACTCGGGGATGCGCTTGGTCTGGTAGACGGCGTCGCAGTACTTCGTGATCGGGCGAACCACGCCGAGGTGATCCATCTCCTGCAGCGAGCCGCGGCGCAGGTTCTCGAAGGGGCCCTGGCCGCCGAAGATCAGAATCGGTGAGTTCGCGCGCCACGCGTTCGCGATGCCGGTGACGCCGTCCGTCACGCCGGGGCCCGCGGTGATCGCGGCGACGCCGATCTTGCCCGGGTTGCAGCGCGCCCACGCGTCGGCGGCGTGCACGGCCGCCTGCTCGTGGCGCACGTCGATCACCTTGATGCCTTCGTCGAGGCAGCCGTCGTAGATCGGCATGATGTGGCCGCCGGAGAGCGTGAAGATCACTTCGACGTTGGCAGCCTTGAGTGCGCGCGCCGCGAGCTTTCCGCCGTGAACGGGCATGGGGACTCCTTGGGAATCGGGCGACGATACAGCGTCGCGACCGATCGCGGCGCAGGGCACGCGCAGTGAGCCGAAGGCGATCGGAGAGTCGAACCTGCAAAAGGAAACCGGCGCTGGGATCGCTCCCAGCGCCGGCTCGAAGTGAGCGCCTAGGCGCTGACTACTTCTTGAACTCGGCGCGGCGGTTCATGCGCCAGGCCGACTCGTCGCTGCCCTGCACGGCCGGCTGCGCCTCGCCGTAGCTGACGGTGTCGATCGTCGCCGACACGCCGCTGTCCGCGAGGTACTGCTTCACCGCGTTCGCGCGGCGTTCGCCGAGGGCGAGGTTGTACTCGTCGCTGCCGCGCTCGTCGCAGTGGCCTTCGACCACGACGCGGCCGAGGCTCATGTTCTTGATCGCGGTCGCGTTGCTCGCGAGCGTCGCCTTCTGGTCGTCGCGAATCACCGACTGGTCGTAGTCGAAGTACACCGCGTCGAGGCCGGCAATCGGCGTCTCCTGGGCGGGCGCTGTGCCGCGATCCTCGGTGAACTCCGTCGGCGCTGCGGTGGCGGTTTCGGTCTTCTTCGCTGCACACGCACCGGTGAACGACACCGACACGATCAGGGCTGCGGTCCACAAGAAACTCTGTACGCGCATGACTTTTCGGAACTCCTGGTGAACCCGGACGATTCTCGCGGCGGGTTGGGTTGAGAGGTGCCGCTGCCGGGGATGAATCGGGCGCGGAAGATGAACGCAGACCCGAAGCGCCGCAAGGGTTTTTTCGTGAGGCGGGTCACGAATTAGGGGGCGTTGCGGGGCCACCTCAGGCCGAATTGCCTGAGTTGCGCCGGCGTTGCCAGCGCGCGAGGGGCGACCCTCAGTGCCCCTCGAACTTGGGCGGGCGCTTCTCGAGGAATGCGCGGACACCCTCCTTGTAATCCTCGCTGTCGAAGCACTCCTGGATCGACGCGCGGATGGCCTCGCGGTCGCGCTGCCCAGGGTCGCGGGCGAGCTCGCGGCTGATGCGCTTCACGCTGCGCACGGTGAGGGGTGCGTTCGCGGCGATCTGGGCCGCGATCTCGCGCACCCGCGCTTCCAGCTCGGCCTTCGGAAAGACCGCGTTCACGAGCCCGAGTCGCAATGCATCTTCCGCGCGATACCTGCGCGCCGTAAAGAAAATCTCGCGCGCGGTGCTGGGGCCGACGAGCTGCGTCAGCGCCTCGATGCCGCTGGCGTGGTAGCCGAGCCCGAGCCGGGCCGCGGGGATCGCGAAGACCGCGTCGTCGGCGCAGTAGCGGAGGTCCGCCGCGAGCGCGGTCGCCACGCCGCCGCCCACGCAGAAGCCGTGAATCATGGCGATCACGGGCTTGCTCACCGCCCCGAGCGCCCCGAACGCGCGCTGCGTGCCGTCCTCGTACACCTGCGCCGCCGCGCCGCCCGTTCGCCGCGACTCGAACTCGGAGATGTCCGCGCCCGAGATGAAGGCCACTTCCCCGCTGCCGCGCAGCACGATCACGCGCACCGCCGGGTCCGCGTCGAGCTTCACGGCCGCGTCCGCGAGCTCCGCCCACATGTGCGCGGAGACGGCATTGCGCCGCTCGGGGTGGTCGATCGTGATCCAGGCGAGCGGGGCTTCGAGTTGGCTGAGGATTCTTCCGGGCATCGTGGCTCCGAAGGGTCGAGGTTCAGCTTCTCTCCTTGTGTACTTCGCTCGCCTTCACCTCGCTGCGTCGCACGCACGTCGAGCTGTCCAAAGGGAGCCACGAGTCGCGACATCGCTGGAATGAACCTCGCTGTCGAACGCTCCTCCTGAGCATGTCGGCCGAGGCCGCAAGCGGAGCGCGCAGCAGCGGCCGAGTCTTCGAGGCCGATGCGAAGTCAACGTGGAGAAAGCGCGCCTCTCCCAACTCCGTAACCTGCACCCATGCAGGTACTCCTACGCCTCTCCGGTGAAGTCTCGACGAAAGCGCGCGAGACGCGGTGGCGTTTTGTGTCGCAGCTGCTGCGCAACCTGCGCGATGCCCTGCGCAGCGAGGGCATCGCGTACACGCTGGTCCGCAAGCACGACCGCATCTTCGTCGAGCTCGCCGATGCGCGCGGCGCGGAGGTGCTGGCGCGCTTGTTCGGCGTGCAGTCGGTGTCGGTCGCGATTCGCGGGCCGGGAAAATCGCTCGAAGAGATCGTCGCGCGGGGCGAGCAGGTGTTCGCCGAGAAGGTCCGTAACAAGCGCTTCGCCGTGCGCGCGCGGCTGGTCGGCAAACCGAAAGATCTCGGCTTCAGCTCGCGCGACCTGCTGATCCAGCTCGGTGCGAAGCTCGGCGCGCACGCGTTGCGCGTCGACCTCGACACGCCCGAGGTCACCGCGTCGGTCGAAGTACACGAGGGCCATGCGTACTTCTTCAGCGAGTCGTTCGGCGGCGAGGGCGGCCTCCCGCTCGGGACGGAGGGGCGCGCGCTCGCGCTCGTGTCCGGCGGCTTCGACTCCGCCGTCGCCGCGTGGCAGATGATGCGCCGCGGCCTCGCGCTCGAGCTCGCGTTCTTCAACCTCGGCGGCCGCTCGCACCGCGCAGGCACGCAGCGCGTGATGCACGCGCTCGCGACGCGCTGGGCCTACGGCACGCACCCGCGCCTGCACTGCGTCGACTTCGACGCCGTCTCGCGCGATCTGCAGGAGAAGACCGAGCCGCGCTATTGGCAGGTGATCCTGAAGCGCTTGATGCTGCGCGCCGCGGACGCGCTCGCGCGCGAGCTCGCGTGCCCGGCACTCGTTACGGGCGAAGCGTTGGGTCAGGTCTCGTCGCAGACGCTGGTGAACCTCGCGACGATCAGCGCGGCGACGCAGCTGCCGATCCTGCGCCCGCTCGTCGGCGCGAACAAGGACGAGATCATCGACCTCGCGCACCGCATCGGCACCGGCCCGATCTCCGCGACGGTCGCCGAGTACTGCGCGCTCGTGCCGCGCCGCCCCGCGACCGCCGCGACTCTCGCGGCGGTGGAGGCCGAGGAGGCGAAGCTCGATGCGACGCTGCTCGCGCGGGCAGTCGCGACTCGCGAGATCGTCGACGTGCGCGACGCGGATCCCGAAGCGAGCGCGCTGCCCGAGCTGGCGGTCGAGGCGATCCCGCCGGGCGCGGTCGTGATCGACCTGCGCTCGCGCGACGAGTTCAAGCAGTGGAGTCTCGCGGGCTCCGTGCAGCTCGACTTCGCGCGCGCGCTCGAAGCGCTGCACGCCTTCTCGGGCGAGCAGCGCTACGTCGCGGTGTGCGCGTTCGGCCTCAAGAGCGCGCACCTCGCCGAGCTGATGCGCAAGCAGGGCCTCGACGCGTACCACTTCCGCGGCGGCACCGCCGCGCTGAAGAACTGGGCGGAGCGGGCCACTCCTTAGGCGCCGCCGTTGTTCGCTCCCGCCGAGAACACCTCGCCGCGCGCGCGCAGTGTGACGCGGCAGCTGATCGCGAGCAGCGGGCGGCGCGGGCTGCCACCGCGCGACTCGCTCGGTGCGAACGCGGCGTCGAGCTGCGCAAGCTCGGGGCGCGCGTTCGCGGTGCGCTTCGCGACTTCGCGCGCGAGCTCGCCCGCGATGAAGAGCGGCGGCAGCGGCTCGTCGTCGCACCACGTCTCGCCCGTGAGCAAGTCGATGCGCAGCGCGCCCTCGCCGAGAGCGAGGAGCGCGTCGTAGTCCTCGCGCAGCTTCCAGCCGAGGAAGCTGCGCGCCAGGTCGTGCGCGAGTTCTTGGAGCGCGGCGGGCGCGGGCATCGCCACTTCATCGGTCGGCGCAGCGCCACTTGTTACGCCCGCGCGAAGTAGAGCCAGTTTTCTTCGCTACGGGCGTCGACGCCATTTGCGAACGCGATGCGCTCGACCTGCACATCGGCGAACACCGCGCGCAGCTCCGCCTCGAAGCGTGGGCTCGCGGCGAACGACCACACGCCGAGCACGCCGCCGGGCGCGAGCCAGCGCTTTGCGACGGCGAGGTTCTCCGCGGCGTAGAACGAGTCGCTGCTCGGGCCGAGGCGCTCTTCGGGCGAGTGATCCACGTCGACGAGGATCAGGTCGTAGTGACTCGTCGGCTCGGCGAGCAGCAGCGCGTAGGCGTCTCCGCGCTCGGCGGAGAAGCGCGCGTCGGCGCGCAGCTCGCAGGCGAGGGGCACGAGGCCGCGCGAGTGCCAGTCGAGCACCGGCGCGAGCAGCTCGACCACGCGCACGCTCGCAACGCGCGGCGACGCGAGCAGCTCGTGCGCAGTGGCGCCGAGCCCGAGGCCGCCGACGAGCGTGCGCAGCGCGGGGCCGCCGTGCAGCGCGACCGCGCGCGAGGCGAGCGCGCGCTCGGAGGCGGTAGTCGCGCTGCTCATCAGGAACTCGTGGTCGAGCGAGAGCTCGACCGCGCCTGCGCGATCGCGCAGCCAGATCAGCCCGATTTCGGTCTCTTCCGCCGCGAGCACCTCGAAGTCGAGGCTGCTCACGAGCGCAGCGTTTCGGCGCGCAGCGCGGGCAGGCCGTCGAGGCTCCGCGTGTTGTTCGCGAGCTGGTACTCGCGCAGGCCGTCCGCGCCCTTGCGATCGACCCACGCGTCCAGCTGCTTGCGGTCGGCCTCGAAGCGCATCAGCGGAACGCCGTAGCCGCACGAGTCGGCGATGCGAGAGAGCGCGATGCGAATCACGGCGCGCACGCCCTCGCGCGGCGGGAACTTCGCCGCGAGCCCTGCGAAGTCGGCGTCACCCGGCTCGACCACGCCCGCGCGACCTTGCAGGCGCGCGATGCGCGGCGGGCCCTCGAACGCGCAGAGCATCAGCGTGATGCGCCCGTTCTCGCGTGCGTGCGCGATCGTCTCGGCGCCGCTGCCCACGAAATCCAGGTACGCGACTTCGCGCGGGCCGAGGATCGCGAGCGAATCGAGGCCCTTCGGCGAGAGGTTCACGTGGCCACTCGCGGCGAGCGGCGCGCTCGCCACGAAGAACATCTTCTGCGCGCGGATCCATTCCGCGAGCGCGTCGTCGATCCCATCGAACTTCTTCGCCATGCGCACCTCGCTTCGGAGGCGCGAGCGTAGGCGATGGCGGGAGCGCCGATCGTGCCGGGCCCAGAGCCGCGGGACTCCCCGCCTCTGCGCTACGGCGTCTCGGGCGCGGCCTCGCGCTGCGCGCGGCGCTCGCGCATGCGCTCGGCGGCACTGCGCAGGTCGCGCAGCAGCTTGTCGCGCTGCTCGGGGCTGTGCGCGCCGAATTTCTCGTCGACCAGCGCGCGCTGCTCGGAGTCGCTGAGCGCGCCGAACTTCTCGAGCCGCGTGCGCATGCGACCGCGCTCGCGCGGCGACATCTCGCGCCACTCCTGCGCCTGCCGGAAGAAGGCGCGGCGTTCTTGCGGCGACATCTCGCGCAGGCGCTGCCGCATCTCGGGATTCCGCAGCGCCTCCGGCAACTCACGCGGGCGGCGGCGCAGCGCATCGACCTGTTCGCGGCGCTCGTGCTCCGAGTTGCGCTCGAAGTCGCGGAAGAAATCCAGGCGCTCGCTCGGAGGCATGCGGCGCAGCTTGCGCAGCACCACGCGCCGCTCGGCGTGGCTCAGCTCGCGGAGTGAACGATCGAGGCGCGGCGGAAGCTCGCGGCCGTCTCGGAGCGGGCGAATCACGCGGCCCGCTCGGGGCTCCGCCGCATTCCCGCGCACGTCGCCGCGCGGTCCCGCAGCGGCATCGCCTTCCTGCGCGCGCAGCGGCTCCGAGAGCGCACCGAGCATCAACGCGCCGGCGAGCGCGATGCGTGCGATGGAGACGAGCCCGCGCATCAGGACGCCCCCGCCTCGAGCGCGTCGAGCGCACCCAGCACGTCGAGTACGCCTACCACGCCTGCATCTTCGAGCGCGAGCGACGCAAGCGCGGCGTGCTCGTCCTCGTTCATCTCGACGAGCAGCGTGAGCGGGCCGCCCTCGATCTCGATTTCTTCGACGGGCTCTGCAGCGATCTCCGTCTCGGCGAATTCGGCCTCGAGATCGATTTCACTCGGGTCTGACTGCTCGCCGAGTGCGTCGGCTGCGATCGACTCGGGTGCGCTCGGTGCAGGCGTCGCGGACGCGATCTTCTGGGTGGGCGGCGCGCTCACCGGCTCGCTTTCCTCCGTCGGCGCCGCCTCCGGTGTCGTCTCCTTGGCGATCTCGGCAGGCGCTGCGGTGTCCTCGGCTGGCGTGCTCGGCTCGCTCGCGCGCGGAGGCGTCGCATCCGCGACTTGCGGCGAATCGCTGCGCTGCTCGAGGCCCGCGTCGGGAAGCCCGATCACGACTGCGAGCGCCGCCGCAGCCGCTGCGGCGAAGCCCGCGCCCCAGGCGCGCAGGGAGATGCGCGGGCGCCGCGGCGCGCCGCCGCGGAGAGCGCTGAGCTGCGGGCGAGCGTGCGCGTCGGCGTCGAGCTTGGCTTGCAGCCGCGCGCGCAGGTCGGCCGGAACCGGCCGAGCCGGAATCGCGCGCAGCGCCGCGTCCACGCGCGCAAGCTCCTCGAGCCGCGCCGCGAGCGCTGGGTCGCGCGCGATCTCGTCGCGCAGCGCGCGCTCTTCGGCTGCGCTGAGCGCGCCATCGAGCAGCGCGCAGAGTTGTTCGTCGCGAGCGGTCGTCATCGGGTCACCCCGCGTAGAGCCACAGGCTTCGGCGCCTCGGTCAGCTTCTCACGCGCGCTCGCCAGCTGCTCTGCGAGCGCGACGCGCGCGCGATGCACGAGCGCCTTCACCGAGGACTCGCTCGTTTCGAGCGCCTGCGCGACTTCGGCGTAGGGCAGCCCCTCGACCGCCGCGAGCCACAGCGCCGCGCGCTGCCGCTCGGGCAGCTTCTGCAGCGCGGCCTCGACCTCGCTGCCTTCGCGGCGCGCGTTCACGATCTCGTCCACGGGCGATTCCTCCGCGGCCAGCTCGAGCGGCGCCCCCTCGCGCTCGGCGTCGGTGCTGTCGTGGGGCGCGCGGCGGAAGGGACGCCGCAGCTCGTTGCGCGCCACGTTCGAGGCGATCGTGTAGAGCCAGGTCGAGAACTTCGCGTCGGGCTCGTAGCGCGAGCGCGCGCGATGGACGCGCAGGAAGGTCTCCTGCACCAGCTCCTCTGCGACCGCCGTGTCTCTCACCATGCGCTCCAGGAAGCGGAGGAGCTTGCCGGCCCAGCGCTCGAACAAGGCCTCGAAGGCCGCGTCGTTGCCGCCGCGGAACGCGAGCATGAGCCGCACGTCCTCGTCGTGCACTGCGTCGCGTCCTCCGCCCACAGCCTGCAACCCCGCGAATGCGGAGTGGTTTCGGCCGTGCCCGGAGAGCTAGCGGGCGCCCGGAAACAGTCGAGGTGACGCGGAAGAGGAGCGACGACGTGCCGCCTCGCTGCGCACGCGGTTCGGGCCTGGCACGAAGCGGCGCGGATCCGTGCCACGCCTCAAGCCGCGCTCAGGCGCCTCTCGCGTTCAGGAACTCCAGCACCGCGCGATTGAACGCGGCGGTCTCCTCGATGTTCACGCAGTGGCCCGCGCCCGGAATCGTCACCGACTTCGCGCTGCGGATCTTCGCGCTCATCACGTCGGCGGCGCGCAGGTAGGCCTTGTCGAGCTCGCCCACGAGCACGAGCGCGGGCGCCGCGATCTCGCCGAGGCGGTCGATCGTGGCGGGCGCCGGGCCCGAGACGTTGCGGCCGAACGCGGCGACGCCGCGCGCCGACTGCGCCTCGATCTCGCGGCCCGCGCGCTGCGCCGCGGGCAGCTCGGGCCTGAGCCCGATGCAGAGCGGCTGCGCCGGACCGCTCGCGTAGCCCGCGAAGCCATGCTTCTCGAGCCGCACCGCGATGCGCTCGATCTGCGCGAGCCAGCCCGCCTGCGCCTCGGGGTTCTTGAAGCCGGGGCCGGTCGCGATCAGCACCAGCGCCGAAACGCGCTCCGGGTTCGCGAGCGCGAAGTGCTGCGAGGCGAGGCCGCCGAACGAGAGGCCCGCGCAGATCGCGCGCCGGCCCGGCGCCGCCCAGTCGAGCACGCGGCCGAGATCGGAGACGACGTGCGCGATCGAGTACGCGCTGGCTGCCTCCGGCGCCTGCGAACGCCCGTGCCCGCGGTAATCCCACAGCACGACGCGATACCCCGCCGCGACGAACGGCTCTACCTGCTCGCGGAAGTTCTCGTGCGTCTGCACGTAGCCGGGCGAGAAGATGATCGGCTCGCCGGCGCCGTGCGCCTCGGCGTAGAGCTGGGTGCCGTCAGCGGCGGCGACAAAGGACATTGCGGCGAGCTCCTCGGGATACGGGGCGGGGATGTGTACACCGCGATGCGGGGACGTTCCGCAAGTAAAGAAAGCGCGGCTCCTTTACTTACTTGCGGAACGTCCCCGGTGCCCCGTTCCCGCGCGCTTACGCCTTCTCGATGCGCGCACGCAGCGCGCGCGCCATCGAGTCGAGCTGCTGCTCGAGCGGCAGCTTGATCGTGAACTCGGGGACGAAGCCCTTGGTCGCGCCGTCCATCTCGAAGCGCACGCGCGTGCGCGCACCGCGCTCCTCGAAGGTGATCTTGCCCTCGAGCTTCTTCCACACGTTGCCGTCGCAGACTTTCTCGAAGCGGACGTTGCCGTCGGCGCCGAACGTGAAGTGGAACGTCGCGTCGCTGTCGCGGCCGAGCGCGCGGAACTTCGAGTGCGTGGTGAGCTTGTTGGCGTCGCGCTTCACGACCTCGGTCTTCGCGCCGTCGAACAAGCTCAGGATCGTGCGCTCGTCGGCGAGCACGGCCGCCGCGTCGCTGCGCGCGCGCGCTACCTCGAACTCCTTGGTGAGTCGCATGGGGGTGCCTCCGCCGCGCATTCTGTCACGCGCGCGGCGTGCCGCGAAAGCGCGCTCCTCCGCTAGCGCAGGACGAGCGTGCCGGGGGCGATCAGCAGCGGCGCACCGAGCGGCAACTCGGTCGCGAGGGTGTGCAGCTCGCGCAGCTCTCGCGGCAGGGCGCGCAGCGGCGCGCTCGCGGACTCGATCCGCGCACCGCGCATCAGCTTCGCGAGCTGCTCGGCGAGAGTCGGCGCAGCGGGGAAGGGCTTCAGCGCGATGGTCGCCTTCTCGTCGACGCCGATCGCCTTTTTCGCCGCGGCCGCCGCCTCATAGAAGCCGCCGAGCTCGTCGACGAGGCCGATCTCTCTCGCCTGCGCGCCAGTCCAGACGCGCCCGCCGCCGATCTTCTTGACCGCGTCGGCGTCGAGCTCGCGGCCCTCGGCCACGCGCGCCACGAACTGGTCGTACACGCCCGTCACGTCCTTGCGCAGCACCTCGCGCGCGCCCTCGCTGAGCGGTGCGCTGCCGAATAACAAGTCGGCGCGGGCACCCCGCTGCATCGTCTCCGTGCTGATGCCCACCTTCTCGAGCAGCCCGCCGAGCGAGGGGCGGATCACGAACACGCCGATCGAGCCGGTCAGCGTCGTCGGCTGCGCGACGATCGTGTCCGCGGCGCACGCGACGTAGTAACCGCCCGAGGCCGCGAGATCGGACATCGACACGATCACGGGCTTGCCCGCCGCGCGCGCATCGCGCAGCGCGCGCCACATCAGGTCCGACGCGAGCGGCGAGCCGCCGGGGCTGTCGATGCGCACGAGCAGCGCCTTCACGTCCGCATCTTCCACCGCGTCGCGCACCGCATCGACGAACGTGTCCGCCGCCATCACGCGCTCGCCAGTCGGCGTCATCTCGCCGCTGCCCGTAACCACCATGCCCACGCCCTGGATCAAGGCGACGGTCGCCGCGGGCTTCGCGGCCGGCTCGATCAGCGCCCAGTCCTCGGCGCTCACGACCGTCTCGTCCTTCACCACGTCCTCGTAGTGCGCGACGCGGTCGATCAGCTTCGCGGCGAGCAGCTCCTCCGCCGAGCTCGGCGCCTCGTCGAGCAGCTCGCGCACGCGCGCGGGCTCGAGGCCGCGCGCCTTCGCGACATCCGCGACGAAGGCAGCCTCCGTCGAGTCGAGCAGCGCGTTCGTCATCTCGCGCGAGGCGTCGGACATCTTCTCCGCGGTGTACGGCTCGACCGCGCTCTTGTAGTCGCCCGCGCGCTCGTATTCGACCATCACGCCGAGCTTCTCGAACAGGCCTGCGAAGTAGAGGTACTCCGCGGCGAGGCCGAGCAGCGGGCTGCGCGAAGCCGGCGTCGCGACGACCTTCTTCGCAGCGCTCGCGACGTAGTAGCCGCCCGCGCCGAAGCCCTCGACCTCGAGCAGCGCCACGGTCTGCTTGCCTGCCGCGTTCAGCCGCTCGATCGCTCCGCGCATCTCCTGCGCCTTCGCCCAGCCCACGCCGAGGCCGCGCACGCGCACCACCACGCGCTCGATGCGCGAGTCGAGCTCCGCCTTGCGCAGCGCCGAGTAGAGCCCGAGCAGCGACTGCCCGTCGCCGCCGAAGAAGCGCGCGAGCGGCCCGAGGTCGCTGCCGTCCGTGTAAGCGCCTTCGAGCGTGAGCACGAGCGTGCTGTTCTGCTCGATGCGCGGCCCGCCGCCGCAGCTCGCGAGCGCGAGCACGGCGATCAGCGAGATGCCGGCAATCCGGGCGAGGCGAGAACGGCGCATGCTTCCTCCGCGCGCCGCGGTTGCGGCGCATTCGCAATGCATCGGCTTACCGGCGCAGCGCTTTCAGAGCAATGACGAGAGCGCGAGCCCGCCGGTCAGTGCGAGCCCGCCACTGAGCGCGAAGCTCATCGTCTGCGCGAACGCAGTCATCATCTGCCGCGGATCGTGCGCGTACGCGAGCGCGGTGCGGGCCGCGCGCAGCGCCAGCGGCGCGGCGGTGAAGATCGCCAGCGCGAAAGGCGAGATCTCGCCGAACGCGACTGACGCGCCCACCACCGCGAACGGCAGCGCGAGCAGCCAGGGCACGAGCTTCGCCGCGCCCTCGGCGCCGAGCCGGACGATCGGCGTCTTCTTGCCGTGCTTCGCGTCGGCCTCGCGCTGCGGGAAGTGGTGGAGGAAGAGGATTGCGGTGTCGAGCAGGCCGACGACGCACGCGAGCAGAAGCGCCGCCGTGCTGAACTGGCCCGTCTGGACGTAATAAGTGCCGAGGCCCGCGAGCGGGCCGAACAAGAGGAAGATCACCGGCTCGCCCGCGCCGTAATAGGCGAGCTTGAACGGCGGCGCGGTGTAGAAGAAGCCGAACAGGAAGCCCGCCACGCCGATCGCGAGCACGACGTGCCCCTCGAAAATTCGATCGAGCGCAAGGCCACACGCGAGCCCAGTGCCGAAGCACGCCGCCGCGAGCGCCCACATGCCGCGGCGCGAGAGCACGCCGGACTGAATCACGCGGCTGCCGAGCGGGAACGCGTTCTTCGCGAAGGTCGGGTCCGCGTCGAGGCCCGAGGCGTCGTCGAACAGATCGTTCACCACGTTCACGCCGGCCTGCAGCGCGATCAGCCCGAGGAACGTGAGCGCGAAGCGGTCCCAGTGGATCTCGCCGCCCTCGGCCGCGACCAGCGCCGTGAGCACGAGCGCGGGCAGCGCGCCCGCGAACAAGCTCGGCGCGCGCGTCGCACGCACGAACGTGGCGAACGAAGCCATCAGGGACGCTCCAGCACGGCGCGGATGTTCCGCCACTTCCCGACCGCGCCTTGGCCGTGGCACGACACGCTGCCCTTGCCGGGCTGGATGTCCTTCTCGGTCATCAGACCGAGCGCGATCGTGAACGGCCCGAGCTCGCCCACGTTCTCGGCGCGCTTCACCACCTCGCCCTGATGGCGCCAAGTGAGTGTCTGCGCCGCGCGGTCGTGCTCGATCGCGTACTCGTGGAAGGCGCCTGGCTCGAGCCCGCTCTTTTCATCGAACCAGCAGAAGAACTTCGGCCCCTTCGAGCGCTGCGGCGCCGTCGTGCCAGGGAAGGGCAGATGCGCGTGCACGGTCGCGAACTGGTCGTTGCCGACGAAGAAGTTGATCGCGACGCCGCGTGCGAGATCGAGCAGGTGGAAGCTCACGAAGCCGTCGTAGAGATCGCCCGGCTTCGCGCCCACGATGCGCGCCGCCTGCTCCCACTCGAGCGTGAGCTTGCCGCCTTCCGGCGCGCCGAACGTGCGCGTCGAGAAGTACATGTGCTTCGCGTTGTCGAAGAACTGCACGTGGTCGTTGCTGCGCGTGAACGGCAGCGCGGACACCATCAGGCCGCCGTTCTGGATGATCACGCTCGCGTTCGGCTCCTGATACACCCAGCTGCCGCCGTCGGGCATCGGGAACGAGCCCGGCGCCCAGCTGCGCGGCTCGCCCTCGACGATGCATCCGAAGTCGCCGACCTCGATCACTTCCTGCGCCACGTCGCACTCCCCGAAAGAAAACGAGTCTAGGCGCGCGAATCGGCCGAGGCAGCGGAGCGATCTGCGTTTCGCCGCCTAGGATGCGCGCCATGTCCGACGCACGCGCAGCTCAGAAGGAAGCGTTTCAGCACTTCGTCGCCGGGCGGCTCGACGTGGCCGCCGCGGCGTACCGGCGCGCGCTCGAGCTCGACCCGCAGCTCGCGATCGCGTGGAACGGCCTCGCGATGGTGCTCGAGCGTGCGAACGACCTCGACGGCGCCATCGCCGCCGCCGAGCGCCTCGCCGCACTCGACCCGGACGACCCGCTCGCGCACACGAGTCTCTCGCGCTTCTACCAGCGCAAGGGCTGGATTCAGCGCGCCGAGGACGAGAAGGCGCTCGCGACCAAGCTCGCGATGAAGGCGGCGGGGAAGAAGTAGCTACGCGCGGCGCTTGCCGGCGCGCAGCAATCCCACGCTGCTGAGCGTGAGCAGCGCCAGCGTGCCCGGCTCGGGCAGCGGCGTGTTCACGAGCGACTCGCTCCCGCCATTCGCGTAGCCCTGCACGTGCACGCCGATGCGGAGTCGGCCATCGGCCAGCTCATCGAGCACGTCCTGAAGCGTGCCGCCCGCTTGGAGGTCGAAGTAAATCGTCACGCTCTCGCCGGGGTTCACGCCGTTCGGCTGTACGGGCGGATCCGAGTCCGCAGTGAAGCCGACCGTCGCGACGAACGCCGGCGACGCGTTGTTGCCGGCCGGGAGATTTCCGGGGCTGGCGCCCTGCGAGAAGCTGACGCCCGCGCTGCTGGAGATGCTCGCGATGCCGAGCAGCGTGCCGTCGTCGAAGTAGATGTCCGTGATCGAGGACGCCGAGGGGCCGACGTTCGTGAAGGTGAACGAGACCTGGTTCGGCCCGGTCGAAGCGACGCTCACCGCGAGCTGCGCGGATCCGATCGCACAGTTCCCTGCGTTGTTGTTGGACACGCACGTCCCGAAGCTGAGCGTGGTGGCCGAGGCGCCCGCGCCGAGTAAGAGGAACGACGCGAGCGCGAGCGCAGCGATTGCCTTCACGAGAACCCCTTTTGGTCGTCTCGGAACAACAGCAATCCCGGTGCCAAGCAGGCCGGGCTCGTAAGCGTCTGAAAATGCAGAGAAATTCCCAGGTCCACCGCGCCTCAAAACGGAACGTGCGTTCCGCGAAGGGAAATCTCCTTCCTATCCGCTGCGCCGAAGCAGCCACCGGCGCGTCTCGTGAACGAGAGTCAGGGACGCCTCTGGCCCGGACCACCAGCGCACGAAGGCGAGCTCGTCGGGCTCGGCAGGGCTCTCCGCCCGCTCGGTCACCGAGTCGAGAGCGAGAACGAGGGGCGCGCCATCGCCACTCTCCCCGAGCAGCAGCGCGACTGCGTGCGTCGGGGCGAGCACGTCCGCGTGCGGCGTGAGCGGTGCGAGCGGGAATTCGTCGCCACACACGAGCAACACGTCGCGTTCGGGCTCGCGCGCCAGCAGGCCGAGCGCCTCGACGAGCCCGCACACGAAGCTCTCGCGCCCGGCGGAGATCGAGCTGCACGCGCTTCGGTTCTTCGCCCACACCGAGAAGACGCCCGCGGGCGCGTTGTGCACGGAGTGGCTGAAGGTGTTGGGCGAGAGCGCCCTTCCGGTTGTTATGGAATCGAGCAGCTCGACCAGCGCCGTGAGCGATGCGTGGCGGCTCGCGAACACGCACGCGCATGCCTCGATCTGCGCCGCGCTCGCGCACTCGTGCGCGACGTGCAGCATCGCGCGCGTCACGTCGTCGCAGCGGCGGCGCACGAGCGGCGGCAGAAAGCGCGCATCCGGCGCTCCGGCCTGCGCGCCAGCGTCCGGCTTCCACGCGACGACCTGGCGCACGAGCGCGCGTTTCATCGCGCGTGACCGAGCACGAGTGCGCAGTTGCTGCCGCCGAAGCCGAATGAGGTGGACATCAGTGCGGCGGGCCACGACGCCGCAACCCCTTCGCCGCGCTGCGCGAGCGGCAGCGCAGGCAGCGCCGGATCGCGCGCGCCCGCGGCGACATGCGGCGGCAGCGCGATGCGCTCGCCTTCGCGCCGCGCGAGCGCGAGCCAGCAGAACGCGGCTTCGAGCGCGCCCGCCGCCGCCAGCGTGTGCCCCGTGAGCGGCTTGGTGGAGCTGCACGGCGGCGGCGCGGCGAACACGCGCGCCACGGCGAGGCTCTCCATCGCGTCGTTGTGCGGCGTGCCCGTGCCGTGCAGGTTCAGGTACGCGATGTCGCCCGGTGCGAGCCGCGCGTCCGCGAGCGCCGCGCGCATCGCGGCCTCGGCGCCTGCGCCTTCGGGATGCGGCGCCGAGATGTGATGCGCGTCCATCGCCTCGCCCGCACCCAACAACGCGAGCGGCGCCGCCTCGCGAGTCACGAGGAAGAGCGCCGCGCCTTCGCCGAGCACGAGGCCGTCGCGCCCCGCGGTCATCGGGTTCGTGCGGTCGGCGGCGAGCGCTTGCAGTGCGCGGAACCCGTTCGCGGTCGTGCCGCAGAGCGCATCGCTGCCGCCCGCGATCACGGCGTCGCACCAGTCGTTCGCAATGAGTGCGCGCGCGCTCGCGAGCGCCTTCGCGCCGGAAGAGCACGCGGTCGACATCGCGAAGCGAGGCCCCGCGGCGCCGGCCGCGTGTGCGATCACTTTGGCGACGCCGCCGAACTCGATGCGCTCAAGGTGCGAGCCTGGCGGCAGCGCGCCGTCTGCGGCGCGCGCGCGAAACGCGGCCTCGGTCTCGCCGATGCCCCCCGTGCTCGTTCCCACCACGACACCGACGCGGAGCGCGCCGAAGCGCAGCACCGCGGCGCGCGCCTCGCGCTCGATCTGCGCGAGCGCGGCGAGCGCGAGCTGCGCGGCGCGCGTGTCGTGCTGCACGACCGCGCGCGGAACCTCGGGCAGCGCGCTCGTCACGCTGCCGAATCGAAAGCGCGCGCCGGGCGTGAGGTCCTCGCGCCACGCGAGCGCGCTCGAGTCGCCCGCGACGAGGCCGCGCCACACCGCATCCGCGGAGTCGCCGAGCGCGCACACGAGACCGAGCGCGGGCACGCCGACAGCGCTCATCGAGGCTCCCGCAACAGCTCGCCGCGCAGGATCTTCCCGGTCGGCGAGCGCGGCACGTCCTCCCGAATCTCGAACACGCGCGGCACCTTGTAGTCGATCAGCCGCTCGCGCGCGTAGCGACGCAGCGCATCGCGCGTGGGCGTGCGTCCCGGCTCGGGCACGACGACGGCGCGCAGCCGCGCTCCCGTATCCGAGAACGGCAGCGGCAGCACGACCACGTCGCGCACGTCGGGATGCCCTAACAACAACGCCTCGACTTCGAGCGAGTTCACCTTCACCGCGCCGACGTCGATGAGCAGGCTCGCGCGCCCGTTCAGCCAGAGCCGCCCCGCGTCGTCGAGTCGGCCGAGATCGCCCGTGTTCACGAGCTCGGCCGGCGCATCCGCGCTTCCGACGTAGCCGTCGAAGCGGGACGGCGCGGCCACCGCCACGATGCCCTCCTCGCCGATCGCGACCGGCTTCTCTGGATTCGGCGCGGCGCGATCGAGCACTCGAAGCGTCACCCCCGGGAGCGCGCGGCCGACGCAGCCGAGCGGATCGCCCGCGCGCGTCGCGGTGACTGTGCCGAGCTCACTCGATCCGTACACCTGCCCCACCGCGACACCGAGCTTCTCCTCGAACGCTCGGGCGACTCGCTCCGACAGCGCGCTGCCGGCGGAGACGACGCAGCGCAGCACTGCGCTGGCTGCTTGGTCGCCAGCGAGGCGAGCGAGCGCGTCGACCATCGTCGGCACGGCGGGCAGGTGCGTGATGCCGCCTTCTGCGAGCTCGCGGCGCACGAGCGCGGGATTGAAGCCCGCGTGAAGTACGGCGCGCGCGCCCGCAAGCAGCGCTGCCGTCAGCTGATCGAGCCCGTACGAGTGGAACAGCGGAATCGCGAGCAGCGAGCGGTCGCCCGGACCGAGCGCGAGCGCCTCCGCCGAGGTGCGTGCGATGAAGTCGACCGCGCGCACGCTGCGGCGCACGATGCGCGGGAAGCCCGTGGTGCCCGAGGTGGTGAGCAGCACCGCACCGGAGAAGTCGCGCGGGCCGTCGATCGTTCGTGGCGCGCGCAGCAGTGCGTCGAACGCGAGCGACTCCCCGCCGCCGAGCCTCGGCTCCGCGAGCACGAGCTTCGCGCCAAGCTGGTGCGCGAGATCGGCGAGGGCGGCCGGCGGGGTGCGCGGCGGGACCCCTAACACCTCGGCGCCCGAGCGCAGCGCGGCGAGTAGCGCACACGCGAGCGCCGGCCCGTTGTGCGCGACGACGATCACGCGCGCGCGCGGCCCGAGTGCCGCGAAGCGCACGGCGAGCGCGCAGGTCGCGATCTCGAGCTCCGGGCTCGCTCGCGCACGTAATCGCAGCACGCAAACAAGTCGCGGCGGGCGGCGTCGTCGCGGTGCTGGCGGACCGGCTCCCACCCGGCGCGCGCGAGGAGGGCGTCCCTGCGCAGCTGTTAGGCGGAACCGTGCGCATCCCCGAGGGCCCGCTGCGCCTCGCCGCGCTGCTGCGTTGCCCCGTCGTGACGATGAGTGCGCTGCCCGCCGGCCCGCGCCGCTATCGCGTCGAGGTGCGCCCCTTCGCCGATCGCATCGAGCTGCCTCGCGATGCTCGCGGTGAAGCGCTTGCCAGCTACGCGCAGCAATACGCGAGCTGGCTCGAAGGGCTCTGTCGCCGCGCGCCGCTTCAGTGGTTCAACTTCTTCGACTACTGGGAAGCGCCGCGGCCGTGACGAGCGAGCTGCGCGAAATGGAAGCGCTCGTCCCGCACGCAACGCCGATGCGCTGGCTCCGGCGCGTGGTCGCGCATGCCGGCGACGAGACCGTGTGCGAGGCGTGCGCCGACGACCTCGCGCTGCTGCAGGACGCACGCGGCGCCGTGCCCGGCTACGCGACGCTCGAGCTCGCCGCGCAGTGCGTCGCCGCTCACGCGCGCCTCTTCGCGAGCGACGCCGGCGCGCCGCGCATCGGCTTCCTGCTCGGCGCGCGCCGCTTCCAGGTGCACGCGCCCGAGCTCGCACCCGGTCAGCTGCTGCGAGTGCGCGTGAAGCGCCAGTGGGGCGCGGCGACCGGCCCCGTCTCGTTCGACAGCGAGGTGCGCGACGCAGCGAGCGGGACGCTTCTAGCTGCGGGGCGCATCAGCTGCTTCACTCCGAGCGATTGATCGCGGACTCGGGGTTGTCATCGCGTGAGACGCGTCCTCGTCACCGGCGGGAGTCGCGGCATTGGCCGCGCTGTCGCGCTGCGTCTCGCACGCGACGGCTACGCGCTCACGCTGAACTTCCGCAGTCGCCGCGAAGACGCCGAGCGCGTCGCGGATGAAATCGCCGCGGCGGGCGGGAAGGCCGGCCTGCTGCCGTTCGACGTGGCGGATCGCACGGCGGCGAGCGAAGCGCTGGCGAAGGATCTCGCCGCGGGCGGCGCTTATTACGGCGTCGTGTGCAACGCGGGCGTGAACGCGGACGCGCCGTTTCCGGCGATGAAGCCCGAGGCGTGGGACCGCGTGCTGCGCACGAATCTCGACGGCTTCTACAACGTGGTGCAGCCGCTCGTGATGCCGATGGTGCGCGCGCATCAGGGCGGGCGGATCGTGGTGATGTCGTCGGCCTCGGGCGTGATCGGGAATCGCGGGCAGGTGAACTACGCCGCGTCGAAGGCCGGGCTGAATGCCGCCGCGCGCTCGCTCGCGCTCGAGCTCGCGAAGCGCGAGATCACGGTGAACAGCGTGGCGCCGGGGCTGATCGAGACGGAGATGATCGAGAAGGCGCCGCGCGAGGAGATCGAGAAGCTGATCCCGATGCGGCGCGTCGGGCGGCCCGAGGAAGTCGCGGCGCTCGTCTCGTTCCTGTTCTCGCCGGAGGCGGCCTACATCACCGGGCAGACGATCTCGGTGAACGGTGGCCTCGCGTGACGAGCCTTACCCCCCGTCTCGTGGTTGTTACGGGGGTCGCCGGCATCTCGCCGCTCGGCGCGTGCTGGAAAGACGTGAGCGCCGCGCTGCGCGAGTCGCGCTCGGGCGTCGAGCGCGTGCCGGAGCTCGCGGAGATCGCTGGGATGCGCACGCAGCTCGCGGCGCGCGTGAAGGACTTCGCGACGCCGGCGCACTACGACCGCAAGCGCACGCGCAGCATGGGCCGCGTGGCGCTGCTTGCCACGCGCGCCACCGAGCTCGCACTGCAGGATGCGGGGCTGATCGGCGACGAGGTGTTGGGGAGCGGCGCGACGGGCATCTCGTACGGCTCGACCTCGGGCAGCCCGCCTGCGGTCGAGAGCTATGCGCGCAAGTTCATGCTCGAACGCACGCTCTCGGGCATTCGCCCCAACGACTACGTGCAGCACATGAGCCACACCGTCGCGGCGAACCTCGCGCAGTTCTTCGGCGTGCGCGGGCGGATTCAGGCGACGTGCACCGCGTGTACGTCAGGCAGCCAGGGCATCGGCTACGGAGTGGAAGCGATTCGATTCGGCCTGCAGGAAGTGATGATCGCCGGCGGCGCGGAGGAGTATCACGCGCTCGACGCTGCGGTCTTCGACGTGCTCTACGCGACGTCCGCGCGCAACGAAGAGCCGTCGCGCACGCCGCGCCCCTTCGATGCGGAGCGTGATGGCCTCGTCGTCGGCGAGGGCGCGGCGACGTTCGTGCTCGAGAGCCTCGAACGCGCGCGCGCCCGGGGCGTGCGCATTCACGCGGAGATCGTGGGGTTCGCGACGAACTGCGACGGCGTGCACATCACGAACCCCGATGCGGGCGGCATGCAGCGCGCGATCGAGCTCGCGCTGCGCAGCGCAGGGCTCAGCGCGCGCGAGATCGGCTACGTGAACGCGCACGCGACCGCGACCGAGGCGGGCGACATCGCCGAGAGCCAAGCCACGTTCGGGGCCCTCGGGCGCGTGCCGATCAGCTCGCTGAAGGGCGCGCTCGGCCATACGCTCGGCGCGTGCGGCGCGCTCGAGGCGTGGCTCACGCTCTAGATGCAGCGCGAAGGCTGGTTCGCGCACACGCTGAACCTCGAGCGCGTCGACGAGCGCTGCGCGCCGCTCGACTACATCGTGAGCGCGCCTCGCGCGCTCGACTGCGAGTACGCGATGACCAACAACTTCGCGTTCGGCGGCGTGAATACGTCGCTGATCCTGCGCCGGTGGCGCGAGTAGGAGGCGACGATGCACCTGACGACGACCCTCGCGCTGGCACTCGTGTGGAGCCTTGCCGCCGCGCCCGCCAGCGCTCGCAACACATTCCACGATCTCGATGTCGCGAGGGCCAAGGCCGAGGGCTCTGGTCGCGAGAACGTGCTCGACGTGCCGGTGTTCATGGCCGGTGAAGTGCACGCGCCGATTGCGCAAGACCTCGGCGTCTTCCCCGCGAACCGCAGCACGAATGCGGCGAACAAGTCGGACGAGAAGGCCTGTCAGATCGCGTTTCTCTCTGCGCTGATCGCGCTGCAGTCGAAGGCGCGTGCCCTCGGCGCCGACTCGGTCGTCGACGTGCGTTCGATCACGAAGCGGCGCGAGCTCGAGAGCGCGACGCAGTATCGCTGCGTCGCGGGCGCATTCGTCGCGAGCGTCGCGCTCTCGGGGCGCATGGTGAAACTCGCGAAGTAGTCAGGAGGCCTCGTGTCCGATCTGCTGCTCAAATCGCTCGGGCTCTCGCCGGAGCTGCACGCTTATCTCGTCGCGCACGGGACGCCGCCGGATGCGGTGCAGCGTGAGCTGATCGCGGAGACCGCGAAGCTCGGGCCGATCTCGATCATGCAGGTCGCGCCGGAGCAGGGCGCGTTTCTCACGCTGATTGCCAAGCTGATCGGCGCGCGCGAGGCGGTCGAGGTGGGCACGTTCACGGGCTACTCGTCGCTCGCGATCGCACGCGGTCTCGCGGCCGGCGGGCGCCTGCTCTGCTGCGACGTCTCGCACGAGTGGACCGCGCTCGCGCGCAAGGCGTGGGAGCGCGCGGGCGTCGCGGATCGCATCGAGCTGCGCATCGCGCCAGCGGCGGAGACGCTGCGCGCGCTGCCGGAGACGCCGCGCTTCGACCTCGCCTTCATCGACGCCGACAAGGTGAACTACGCGACTTATTACGAAGAGATCCTGAAGCGCACGCGCTCGGGCGGCCTGATCTGCGTCGACAACGTGCTGTGGAACGGCGCGGTGATCGACGCGTCGGCGCAGGACGAGAACACGCGCGCGATTCGCGCCTTCAACGACACGGTCGCTGCAGACACGCGCGTCGACTGCGTGATGACGCCGATCTCGGACGGGCTCACGCTGCTGCGCAAGAAATGAGAAGCGCCGCTGGAGGATCGCTCCAGCGGCGCAGCGTCGAACAGGGCCGACGTTAGAAGCGGTAGCTGACGCCGAGGCTCAGACCGAGATAGTCGAGGTCCGAGAGATCGCCGGTGCCGATGTTGTAGACCGACTCCACGTTGAACGCGGCGTTCTCCGTGAAGTAGAAGTCGAGGCCGCCACCGACCTTCGCGACGAACGCGCTCTCGTCACCCGAGCCAAGACCGGTGATGCCCGCCTTCGCGAACATGCCGCCGACGCCAGCCATTAGGTACGGCTGGATCTGCTCCTGCATCAGGAAGAACTTGCCGTTCAGCGTGACGAGGGTCGACTTCAGCTTCACGTTCGAAGAGCCCGCGAAGTCGCCCGAGTAGTCGACCTGACCCTCGAGCGCGAGGTTCGGCGTCATCCGGTAGCCGAGGCGGCCCGAGGCGCCGACTGCGGCCTCGTCCGAGTCGCTGAGGAACGCGCCGACGACGCCGAGTTGCCCGTAGACGCCGGGCCGTGCGTAGTCCTGCGCGAAGGCCGATTGCGCCGCGAAGGCGACGAGAGCTGCGAGCAGTAATCAGATCTTCTTCATGGGTCCCCCTTGTCGCCGCGGATTGCGGCGCGTTGGCTACGACGTTCGGCGGCTCGAGAAGTTCACGCTGGCCGGCGTCGTCCGAGGTTTCGGACGAACGGCGCGACTCGTTAGGGATGAATTTGCGCGCGGAGAGCGACGGTCGTCACAAAGCGCGGCCGCCGCAGATGGGCGGACGTGCGGCGCGTCACCTGCGAGGGCTCATCCACCCAGCATCACGGCCACGAGCTCGGCCTGGCGGTGTACGCCCGCCTTCACGAAAGCCTGCTTGAGGTGGCAGCGCACGGTCTCGATCGAGATGCCGAGCTGCAGCGCGATCTGCGGAACTGTTAGGCCTCTCGCGAGTCGCTCCGCGACGAGCGACTCCGAGGCCGTGAACCCGAAGCGCACGCGCGCCGAAACGATGACGTGCGGCTCGCGCGGACGAACGATGAGCAGCGCCGCATCGAGCGCGGGCCCGAGCGGCAGGGCGCGCATCGCGAACACCGCGGTCTGCGAGAGCGAGAGCTCCATCTCGTCCGTCGCGCGCTGATCGCGAATCGCGTCGCGCACCCCCTCGAACAACGCGGCCAGCTTCGGGCCGGCGCTCTCGGAAAGGCGACCGTTCATCGCGGCGACGCCCATCGTCGACGCCATCAATCGCCGCCCGGCGGCGTTGGCGCCGAGGATTTCGCCGTCCGAGCGGACCACGAACTGGGCGTCCGGATGCGACTCGAAGCAGGCGGAGCTGAAGTCGCTGTGCGGAGTCGCGAAGCGGCCACCCGCTGGGGCCCGAAACGACGGCCGAGAGAGGAACGATCGGAGCGGCTGGGCCATGCAAGCAAGATTGCGTTCTCGATCACACATCGCGCTGTGAACGAGTTCACACCCCCCGGCATCGAGCCGCCCGCCTCGCTCGCCTACGGCGCGAACGCTTCCAACGCCGCAGCGAAATCCTCCGCGTCGGGGCAGCGGGCCTCGACGTCGCGGTACGCGACGTATGCCGCGTGGAGCAGATGGCGTTTGGCGTGCGGGGAGGCCGGCGCGCCGTAGGCAGAGTCGCCCACGAGCGGATGCCCGAGGTGCGCGAAGCTGGCGCGGATCTGGTGCAGGAAGCCCGTCGCCGGGCGAGCCTCGACGAGGGTTGCGTCGCGCAGCCGCTCGAGCGCGCGCCAGGTCATGCGCGTGTGCCGCGAGCGCGGATCGCCCGCGGCGACGACGCGCACGCGCGCGGGCCGGTGCTGCGCGACGGCGAGCGGCAGCGCGAGCTCCCCGCTTCCGCTGAGCCCGCCGTGCACGATCGCGCGGTAGACCTTCTCGACTCGGTGCGCGCGAAAGCCGCCGCGCAGCTGCTCCCAGCGGCCCTGCTCCGTGGCGAAGAGGAGCGCGCCCGACGTGTCGACGTCGAGTCGGTGCACGACCCCGCTGCGCAGTCCCGCTTCGCCCACGCCCACGATCTCGGGGAACTTCGCGGCCACGAAGTTCAGCGCGGTGCCCGTTTCGCCGGGATCGAGCGGATGCACCGGCATGCCCGCGGGCTTCGCGACCGCGAGCCAGCCGGCCCCGCGCGCGAGCACGGGCAGCGCCAGCTCGGGCTGCGCGATCGGCTCCGCGTGCGCGCGCCCCGCGAAGCGCTGCACCGCGACGCGTTGCCCCGCCGCGAGCGGCGCACCCTTGTCCGCGAGCCCCACCGCGCGCGCGTCGACCTCGACCGCCCCGCGCTCGAGCAGACGCCGCGCCTCCGCGCGCGAGACGCGCAGCCCATCCGCGAGGAACGCATCCAGCCGCGCGCCGGCGTGCTCCGGCGTGACCTCGAGAGTGCGCGGGGCGGCGGGCATGCGCGGCGTGCATAGGCGACTCACGCGCAGCCCTCCACACGCGCAGCTGGGAAGCGATGTGCACCGATGTGCACGTACGTCCCAGGTGCGCGCTTTGGTGCACGTACGTCCCCTGTGCGCGAGCCCGGGTGCGCGTCCGCCCGCGCGCCCGATACCCTGGCTCGCTTCCCGCACGCCGAGGCCCCCATGCCCAGCTCCGCACGCACGCGCATTCAGGTGATGGACACGACGCTGCGCGACGGCGAGCAGACGCCGGAGATCTCGTACACGCCCGCCGAGAAGCTCCAGCTCGCGCAGACCTTGCTGGAAGACGTGGGCGTCGACCGCATCGAGATCGCGGGCACGCGCGTCTCCGAAGGCGAGCGCGAAGCCGCGCGCCAGATCTGCGCCTGGGCGAAGAAGCGCGATCTGCTGCCGCGCATCGAGATGCTCGGCTACGTCGACGGCACGCAGTCGATCGACTGGCTCGAATCGACGGGCGGGCGCGTGATGAACCTGCTCACGAAGGGCTCCGAGCGGCACTGTCTCCAGCAGCTGCGCATGCCGCCCGAGCAGCACCGCAAGCGCATCGCCGACGTGCTCGCCTACGCGCGCAAGCGCAAGGTGAAGATGAACGTCTACCTCGAAGACTGGTCGCAGGGCGTGAAGGACTCGCCCGACTACGTCTTCTCGATGATGCGCACGCTCGTGGAGCACGACGTCGCGCGCGTCTACCTCGCCGACACGCTCGGCATCCAGGCACCGCGCGACACCGCGCGCTCCGTGGACCTGATGGTCGCGAGTTGGCCGGACGTGCACTTCGAGTTCCACTGCCACAACGACTACGGCCTCGCGACGGCGAATTGCCTCGCCGCGGTCGAGGCCGGCGCGCGCGGCGTGCACACCAGCGTGAACGGCCTCGGCGAACGCGCGGGCAACACGCGGCTCGCGGAAGTCGTCGCGGCGCTGCACGACCACGGACCGTGGAAGACGGGCGTGAACGAGAAGAAGCTCGTGGCTGTCTCACGACTCGTGGAAATTGCGACGGGCAAAGAGGTCTCGGCGAACGCGCCGATCGTGGGCGCCGACGTGTTCACGCAGACCGCGGGCATTCACGCCGACGGCGACGCGAAGGGCGATCTCTACGAGTCGCGGCTCGCGCCCGCGCGCTTCGGGCGCCAGCGCGCCTACGCGCTCGGCAAGCTCTCGGGCAAAGCGTCGATCGACCAGAACCTCGCGAAGCTCGGCATCGAGCTTTCGACCGAAGCGCGCGATGCGGTGCTCGCGCGCGTCGTCGAGCTCGGCGACAAGAAGCGCAAGGTGATGCCCGAGGATTTGCGCTTTCTGATCGCGGACGTGCTGAAGACGCCGCGCGAGCAGCTGATGCGCGTCGCGTCGTACGAGGTGACGGTCGGCAGCGACGCCACGCCGAGCGCGCACCTCACGCTCGCGTACGGCAAGCAGCGCGCGACCGCGAGCGCGACGGGCGACGGCGGCTACGACGCGTTCATGAAGGCGCTCGCGAAGGCCGCGAAGAAGTTCGGCCTCGCGCTGCCGGAGCTGCGCGACTTCCGCGTGCGCATCGCGCCCGGCGGCGAGACCGACGCGCTGGTCGAGACGATCATCTCGTGGCGCGGCGAAGGCGGCGCGGAGAACTGGTCGACGATGGGCGTCGACTCCGACCAGCTCGCCGCCGCCGTGCTCGCGACGGAGAAAATGCTGAACCAGCTCCTCGCGGATCATCGGAGACGGTCGTGACGAGGCGCGGCCATCGAGTGGGCGCGAGCAAGAACCCCGCTGGCTCCGCTGCTCCGCGCTCGGCGCATGCAGCCGGCGGCGCCGTGCGCTGCGGCTGATCCGCTCCGACGTGACGCGACTTGGGGTGCGCTCGCTCGCCGTCGCCTGCGGCCTCCGCGCCCGGGGACGTTCCGCAAGTAAGTCAAGCAGCGTTCCGCGATCCGGAACCCTCCTTGCTTTCTTGCGGAACGTCCCCGCGCTTCTCTTGCTCTCGGCGCTGTGCCTCGCGCCGCCCGCGCTCGCGAAGAGCGACGAGCCCGACCCGCGCTATCAGCCGACGCAGTCGCTGCTCGAAGTGAACGCCGTGCTGCGGCGCCACATCTCGGACGACACGTATCGCTTCGCGCCCGCGCGCGACTTCACGGGTCGCAACGTCTACCGCAGCTCGCTGCTGCGCCTCGAGAATCTCGAGCGCGCGCACGAGGCTTCGCTCCGCGCCGGTGCGTGGGCGGAGGTGTTGCCCTTCGCGAAGGGGCGCGCGCTGGAGCGGCTGCGCGCCTACGACGTCGCGGCCGAGAGCTATCGCCGCGCCGCGGCGGCCGAGGGCGAGCTCGCGCAGGAGGCGCTGCGCAGCGCCGCCGTGTGCGACGCACTCGTTACGGCGACGAAGCGCGGCGAGGCGCCGCCCGCGGTGGGCTCCGACGACGCGCTGCTCGCGGCGCGCGAGGCGCGCATCGAGGAGATCGGCGCGCGGCGCACCAAGCTCGAGGAGCTGCTCGAGACCGCGCAAGGCACACACTACGCCGCGGTCGTGCGCGAGGAGATCGAGCGCAACGACCGCGAGCGGGCGCGGGTGCTCGTCTCGACGCGGCGCCTCTTCGCGGACGGCGCGGTGCGCGCACTCGCCGCGCTGCAGCGACTCGCGATCGATCACAAGGAGAGCAAGCTCGCGAACAGCCACGTGCTCGAGCTCGCCGAGCTGTACGCGACGCTCGCGCGCGAGTACGTCGAGGAGTACCCGCCCGAGTCGCCGGGCTTCGAGCCCGAGCGCTTCGAGGAGCTGGTGAACTCCGCAGCGCGCCTCTACGAGACCGTCTCGAACCAAGACGGCGCGACGGAGAAGCTCGAAGCCGCGCGCCGGCTCGAGGCCTTCCTCGCATTCACGTTGAAGGTGGATCGTGATCGCTTCACGCCCTAGGCACTTCTTTGCGAGCTCTCGAGGCTCCCGGAGCGGGGGCCGGTCGTGGCATCCCGCTGGAATGCTCGCCGCCTGCTTGTTGGGCACGGCCTGCACGACCTCGGCGCCGCCGTCGCGCAATCTGCTCGAGCCTGCGCCGCGCCTCTCCGCGCCGCTTCCCGATGACGCCGATCTCGCCGCGCGCGACGCCGCGCGATCTCTCTGGCGAAACGACGGGGCCGCGCTCGCGCGCAGCGTGGAGCGCCTCGAAGCGATCGAGGCCGCGCGCGAGAGCGAGAAGCTCGCGCCCACCGGCCTCGCTGCCGCCGCGCGCGATGCCGAGGCCGCGCTCCTGCCTGCGGGCCCCGCGCGCCGCACGGCGCAGGCGCGCGTGCTCGAGCGCGGCGACGTGCCGGCGGAGCTGCGCTCGCGCATCGAGCAAGACATCGCGGACGATCCGCTCCTGCTCGCGAAGAAGCGTCTGCGCGAGGACCGCATGGAGCGTTGGGGCGGCGCGGCGAACGAGGTGGCCGAAGGCATGGGCGGCTCGATCGTGACGCCGTTCTTCGTCCCGATTCGCCTCACGCAATCGCTCGTGCGCGTCGCTCTCGCGCTTCACGACGAGGAATCCCTGACAGCTCGCGAGCGGCAGGCGCTGAAGCACTGGAAGGACTTCGTCGAGGAGCAGCCCGACGCGCCGCAGGCCGCCGAGCTGATCGACAAGATCGAGGCCGCGCAGCTGCGCTGGATCGAGATGCAAGTCGACCGCGCCGTGCGCCAAGGCGAAGCGGCGATGGCGCAAGGCGAGCCCATCCTCGCCGCGTTCCTCGCCGAGCGCGCGCTCCGTTATCGCAGCGAAGACGCCGAGGCGGTCGACTTGCTTCAGCGCGCGACCGAGACGGGCCAAGCGTGGACGGAGAACCGCGCGCGCACGCTGCGCGCTGCCGACGCGGTCGCGCCGCTCGCGCCCGAGGAGTGGGCGCTCGCGCGCGCGCTCGTCGCGCCCGGCGCGGACCTAACAGCTGTCGCGCAGCCACTGCTCACGAGCGCGAACGCGCTCTCGCGTGAGGCGGCCGAGCTCGCGCTGGCACTCGCGGCGCGCGAGGCGGGCCGCGAGGTCGACGCGTTGGAGCGCATCGAGGCGCTCGCCAAGCGCGACAGCGCGATGGGCCGGCACGCGGCGGCCATGCTGGTCGACTTCGACGCGAACCCGTATCGCGCGTTTCGTCTCGCGCGGCGCGAGAAGACCAAGGAGAGCGCGAAGCAGCTGTTGTTCGGCCCGCTCGCCTACGGCGCGCGCGACCACGATCTGCCGCGCCCGATCGAGTGGCTCGCGGAGGTGCCGATGCTCACGAGCGTCGTGCTCGGCCTGCCCTCGCGCCTGATGGCGTTCCCGTACGGCAAGAGCGAGAAGCGCGCCGCCGCCGCGCTCGCGCGCCGCTACCTCGAGCATCACCCCGAAGGCGCGCACGCGGGCGAGGTGCGCACGTGGCTGCGGGAGTACGAAGACGCGCGCGGCAACGCGGTCGCGGCGGTCGAGCTCGCGGAGGGCATGAGCGAGCTGAGCGAGAAGGACCTCTTGAAGCTGCGCGAGCGCGCCGCCGAGCAGCTCGTGGCCGCGTCCGCGCGCGAGCGCACGCGCGGCGGGCGCGGGCGGCTGTTGTTGATGGCCGCGGAGCGCTTCCCCGAGACCGAAGCGGCAAAGGAAGCGCGAGAGACCGTCGAGGAGATGATCGAGCGTGCGACGCCGCAGCGCATTCAGGTGAGCCGGCAGTACCTCGTCGAGAACCCCGAGCTCGCGGGCCCGCGCGGCTTCGCGCTCGCGCAGGGCACGCTCGACGGCAGCTACGCGAACGGCGAGCTGCACGCCGACGGCATCACGCTGATCGGCGGGCGCTGGATCGAGCTCGCGTACGTCGGCACGGAAGGAAAAGACGGCGCGGCCGAGATTCGCCGCACCGAAGTGAGCAGCGAGCACCTCGCTCGCATCGTCGCGCTACTCGAAGAGAGCGCGATTCACCGCGCGCGCGTCGACCGCGACGCCACTTTCGACGCGCACGCCAAGCGCGAGAGCTTCTTCGAGCGCGCGCGTCTCGGCCTCGCAAACGATCCCGCGCAGAGCGGCGACGGCGAGTACGCCTTCCGCGGCATGCGCGAGCTGTACGGCATCGTGCGCGGGCGCGAATCGATCCTGCCCGTCGAGCTCGTGGTGCAGAGCGGGCTCGAAGACTTCGGCTTCGGCGCGTTCCCGCGCATTCGCATGCCGAAGGAGACGCCGGATCAGATTTTGTATCGGTGAGGAGCACCATGCCGAGCTACGCGACTCAGCCGCTGACTCCCGCGACGTGGCCCGACTTCGCGCGCCTCGTCGAGAAGCACAAAGGCGTCTGGGGCGGCTGCTGGTGCATGGCGTTTCACGCGGAGGGCATTCGCTCGGGGAAGAATCGCTCGTTGAAGGAGAAGCGCGTGCGCGAAGGCCGCGCGCATGCGGCGCTCGTCTACGCCGGCGACGACTGCGTCGGCTGGTGTCAGTTCGGGCCGACGGAGGAGCTGCCGAACATCAAGCACAAGCGCGCCTATGCGGATGGCCTCACGCAACTGCCCGACTGGCGCATCACATGCTTCTTCGTCGACCGCGAGCGTCGTCGCGCGGGTGTCGCCGCCGCGGCACTCCGCGGCGCGCTGCAAGAGATCGCTCGCCTCGGCGGCGGCAAAGTCGAGAGCTACCCCGAAGACATCAGCGGCCGCTCGATCTGGTCGTTCCTCCACAACGGCTCCGTCGCAATGTTCGAGAAGCAGGGCTTTCACCGCGATCGACGAATCGGGAAGAACAACTGGGTCGTGCAGAAGACCGTGAGAAAGAAGGCAGCGAGCACTCGGTAACGGACGCGCTGATTGCTTCGCTCACGGCTTTCGTCGCCGCTCGCGCCGTGGAACCCTCGGCGCTCTCTCACCTCGATCGGAGCCCTCCCGTGCAGCTCGCAGGACGCGTCGCGGCCATCACCGGCGGAACGCGCGGCATCGGCCGCGGCATCGCAGAAGCTTTCTTGCGCGAGGGCGCGCGCGTCGTCGTGAACGGGCGCTCGCCCGAGAAGGGCGCGGCGACGCTCGCCGAGATCGGCGCGGGCGAGCGCGCGCACTTCGTCGCGGGCGACGTGCGCGTGCAGCGCGACGTCGAGCGCGTCGTCGACGAAACGATCGCGCGCTTCGGGCGCATCGACGTTCTCGTGAACAACGCGGGCGGCTCTTCCGGCTACGCGCCGGTCGCGGACCTCAGTGACGAAGCGTGGCTCGACGCGCAGAACTGGATCCTCAACTCCGCGTTCTGGGCCACGCGGCGCGCGCTGCGCGACATGATCCCGCGGCGTTGGGGGCGCGTGATCAACATCTCTTCCGTCGAGGGCAAGCAGGCGAACAAGCCCGCGGTCTCGCACTACATCACGAACAAGCACGCGCTGAACGGCTTCACCAAGGCGGTCGCGTTCGAGTACGGGCCGATCGGCATCACCTGCAACGCGATCCTTCCCGGCGCGGTCGAGACGGACTTGATGAAGGAAGCGGGCCCAGCGGCTGCGAAGGTCGCAGGCATCACGTACGAGAAGTTCCTCGACAACTACGCGCAGGACGCCGCGATCAAGCGCCTCAACACGGTGGAAGAGATGGCCGCCGTCGCGCTGCTGCTCACGTCCGAGGCGGGCGGCGGCATCACCGGCGCGCTGCTCGACGTGCACGGCGGGAGCATTCTCTAGTCGCGCGGGCTACTCGAACTCCCGTAACAACTCCGCGCAGCGCAGATCTTCGAACGCGGCGAAGTAACGCTCGACCCACGCGTCGATCCACTCCTGGCCGCGGCGGTTGTTCGGGTCGAGGCTGCCGGCCGTCACCACGACGTAGCACCACATGAAGAGCACGGCGCGGCGGTAGTCGTCGAAGGCGTCCGCGAGGTCGCTCGCGGGCACACCGACCTTCGCAAGCTCGGCGCACCAGCGCGCGATCCAGGCGCGCTCGTGCGCGCGGCGGCCCTCGATGGGCACGCTGCCGGTCAGCAAGTACGCGATGTCGTGAATGCCGCGCCCGCGCAGGCTGCCGCCCCAGTCCACCACCGCCACGGGCGCGTGCTCGGGCTGGCTTCCGAAGAAGAGATTGTCGAGGCGGAAGTCGCCCTGGATCCAGGTGCGCGGCGCTGAGTCCATGAGGGCCTGCATGCGCGGAAGCGCAGCGCAGTAGCGGCCATGATCGAGCGCGCGAATCGACGGCGGCGCGCCGGTCCCGAAGAGCTGCATGAAGTTCCCGTACATCGCCTCGGCGCCCGCGGAGAGCCCTCGCGACATCAGCGAGTTCGCGCTGTTGGGCACGAAGTCGAAGTCGCCGCCGTCGACCTTGCCCCAGAACGCGCCGTGCAGCTGCGCCAACGAGTCGATGCACGCGAGCGTTTCGTCGCTGGTGCAGCCGCGCACCTGATCGCCTTGTGTCCAGTCGCCCAGGTCCTCGAGCACGAGCACGAAGCGCTCGCGGCCGTCGAGGTCCGCGTGGAAGACGCGCGGCGTGCGCATCGTCGAGCGCTGCGCGGCCAGCTTGTAGAAGAGCGTCTCGCGCTCGTAGTTGTTGAAGGTGATCGCGACGGCGCGGTTCTGCTCGTTCGCGGCGGGCAGCTTCAGCACGACCGAGGCCGGGCCGCTTCCGCGCGCGTACTCGATGCGCGCGCGCGCGAGGCTCGAGAGCATCCCCTTGCCCACCGCGATGCGCGTGATGTGCGCGCTGCGCAGCGCGACGTCGAGGCCCGCGCCACGCATGGCGGCCTCGAGCCACGCGGCGTCGACGTCGTCGGGGGTTGCGGGAATCGGGAGGCGCGCGCTCTCGTGAGGAGCCATCGGCGCACGATAAGCGGAGATCCCGCGCGCGGTGGGTGTGCGCGTGTGAGAATCGCGTCGACTGCGTTCGGAGGTGTTTACGATGCCGCGCGTCTCCACGTGCCTCTGGTTCGAACGCGACGCCGAGATCGCGGTGCAGCTCTACACGTCGCTGATCGCGAACTCGCGCATCACCGCCACGAGCCATTACGGCGAAGGCGCGCAGATGCCCGCGGGCTCGGTCATGACCGTCAATTCACGCTCGACGGCGTGCCGTATCAGGCGCTGAACGGGGGTCCTTTCTTCAAGCTCAGCGAGGCGTGCTCGATCTCCGTCGCCTGCGAAACACAAGCCGAGATCGATCGGCTGTGGAACGCGCTCACCGCGAACGGCGGCGCCGAGAGTCAGTGCGGCTGGCTGCGCGATCGTTTCGGCCTCTCGTGGCAGATCGTGCCCAGGCAGATGAGCGCGTGGATGACGGGCCCGAATGCGGCGCGCGTCGTCGCCGCGTTCATGCCGATGAAAAAGCTCGACCTCGCGACGCTCGAGCGCGCAGCGCGCGGTGAGCCGTAGTGGCCGTACCCAGCATCGACGCCGCGCGCGTGCGCGCTTACTTCGCGGCGCTGCCACCGCTCGCGCGCCGCCGCGCGAAGTCGCTGCGCAGTCTCGTGCGCGCTGCGGCGCCGGACGCGATCGAGGTGTTCAGCTATGGCATTCCGGGCTTGCGCTGGAGCGACCGCGCGCTGCTCTGGTACGCCGGCTGGGCGGAGCACGCGGCGCTCTACCCGATCACGCACGGCGTGCGGCGCGCGCTCGGCCCCGCGCTCGCGAAGCACGCGCTCTCGAAGGGCACGGTTCGCTTCGCGCACGATCGCCCGCTGCCGAGCGCGCTGGTACGCAGGATCGTGCACGCGCGCATCGCTGAAATCCGCAGCGCACGGAGCGCGCGGCGCGTGAGAAAATCCAAAACTCGAGGAGGCTCCCGATGACCCCCGCCAACGGCCCGATTCTCCTGACGATCGCGACGCGCAAAGGCCTGTGGTTCTACCGCGCGAACGCCGCGCGCTCGAACTGGCAGCTCGAAGGCCCGCACTTCCTCGGCCACGAGATCCATCACGCCGTGCTCGATCCGCGCGACAAGCGCACGCTGCTCGTTGCTGCGAAAACCGGGCACCTCGGGCCGACCGTGTTTCGCTCGCAGGATTTCGGCGCGACCTGGAAGGAGGCCGCGCAGCCGCCTGCGTTTCGGAAAGCAGCAGAGGGGGAGCGCGCGCTCGCGGTGAATCACGTGTTCTGGCTCTCGCCGGGGCACGCGACCGAGCCCGGCACGTGGTTCGCGGGCACATCGCCCGAGGGTCTCTTCCGCACGCGCGATGGCGGCGTCTCGTGGGAGCCGATGCCTGGCTACAACGATCACCCCGTCTACTCGAAGGGCGTCGCCGGAGTCGGCGGCACACCCGACGGGCCGGTGCTGCACTCGATCCTCGTCGACCCGCGAGACCCTAATCACATGTATCTCTCCGTTTCGGGAGAGCTCGGCGGCACGTTCGAGAGCCTCGACGCCGGCGCGACCTGGAGGCCAGTGAACAAGGGCGTGAGAGTCGACTTCCAACCGGACCCGTATCCCGAGGTCGGCCAAGACCCGCACTGCGTCCGCCTGCATCCACTCAGGCCCGACGTGCTCTACCAGCAGAACCACGTCGGCATCTACCGGCTCTATCGCCCCGACGAAAAGTGGGAGCGCATCGGCGACAACATGCCGCGCGACGTCGGCGACATCGGCTTCCCGATGGTGCTGCACCCGCGCGACCCGGCGACTTGTTGGGTCTTCCCGATGGACGGCAGCGACGTGTGGCCGCGCGTGAGCCCGGGCGGGAAGCCCGCCGTCTACAAGACGAGCGACTCGGGCAAGAGCTGGACGCGCTGCGACACCGGACTGCCGCGCGAACAGGCGTGGATGACGGTGCGCCGCCAAGCCATGACCGGCGACGCGCACGATCCGGTGGGCCTCTACTTCGCGACCACGCACGGTGAGCTGTGGGCGAGCTTCGACGAAGCCGCGAGCTGGCAGTGCCTGCGCCGCAAACTCCCGCAGATCCACGCCGTGGAGGCGTTCGAGCTGTGAGAGTCGCGATCCCGTCGCCGCTGCGCAGCTACACCGCGCAGAAGAGCGAAGTCGAAGCCAGCGGCGCGAGCCTCGCCGAGCTGCTCGCGGACCTCGATCGCCAGTACCCCGGCATCCGCTTCCGCATGATCGACGAGCAGGACCGACTCAGACCGCACATGCGGCTGTTCGTGAACAAGGTGGAGACGCGCGCGCTGGCGACGGCCCTAACAAGCGGGGACGAGGTGCACATCTTTCAGGCGCTGTCGGGGGGATGAGCGCGGAGGGGACCGAGCAGGGAAGGATGGGCGCCATGCCTCGCTACCTGATCTCATTCGACGACGGCTCGATGGACCACATCCCCGCTGCCGATTGGCCGTCGGTGGGCGAGGCATCTCATCGCGTCGTCCGCGAGGCGAAGGCTGCCGGCATCTGGATCTTCGGCGGCGGCATTCAGCGCCAGCGATCGAGCATCGTCGCGACGGACGGCGCAATCTCGGCGGGGCCCGTGCCGGAGAAGAAGGCCGTGATCGGTTGGTTCTCGATCATCGAGGTCGCCTCCCGCGAAGAGGCGCTCGCTTGGGCCGCTCGGATCGCCGCCTCGTGTCGCTGCGCGCAGGAAGTTCGCGAGATCATGTACGACCCGGAGTCGTGACATCGCGCGGAACGCGAGGCCCCCCGGCAATCCGGTCGATCGTGCGCGGAGGTGCCCCCGAGATGAAGAAGACGCAGCTCCTCCGCTACCCGAGCGCCGCGAAGCGCTCGCCCGCCGTCGACGCCTGGATGCGCGCACACCGCGGCGAGCTCGGCGCGATCGCGCAGCGCTGGTTCGAGCTGATGCGCGGCTGCGGCGACGACGTGCGCGAGCTGATTCACGACGGCGCGCCGACCGCGTGCGTCGATGACGCGGGCTTCGCCTACGTGAACGCGTTCACGGCGCACGTGAACGTGGGCTTCTTTCGCGGCGCATCGCTCGCCGATCCCGCGCGGCTGCTCGAAGGCACGGGCAAGTTCATGCGCCACGTGAAGCTGAGGCCCGGGCGTGATGTGGACGAAGAGGCGCTACGCCGGTTGATCGAGGATGCCTACGCGGACATGCGGCGCCGCGTCGAGGGCGAGCGTGAGGCGTGCCGAGAAACTCGCGTGCCCAGCGCGGGCTCCCGGTCTCGCGGCGCGCGAGCGACCGGGAGCGCTGACCCAGATCCCACCCGTCGCGCGGACCCACGGAGTCGCTGGCCTTCCGCACGCGCGGCGCCCGGTTTGGCGGCGGGCGTGCCTGCCCGGATCAGCTTTCCGGCCATCTTGAAAATGAATGTCAGTTTCACCTATGCTCCACCCTCCCCGACCCAAGGAGCCCGTGCATGCTCGTTTGCCACTGCCTCGCGATCCGCGACAGGGAGGTTCGTTCGGCGATCGCGCAGGGCGCCGAAACATCGAGCGAGGTCGCGCGGAGCTGCGGCGCCGGGAATCGCTGCGGCGGCTGCGTTCCTTTGATCGAGGAGATGCTCGCGGAGCACACTGCACGGCACGCGGCTCGCGCGAACGGAAGCGCGGGTCAACCTGCGGCGAACGCCTGAAGGAGGTCGGATGCCCCGCGGTGATGCTCAAGTCCTCGAAGCCCTGAACGAGATCCTCACGGCCGAGCTGACGGCGATCAATCAGTACTTCATCCACGCCAAGATGTGCGCGAACTGGGGCTATGTGCGCCTCGCGAAGAAGAAGCGCGAGGAGTCGATCGGCGAGATGAAGGACGCGGATCGGCTGATCGAGCGCATCCTCTATCTCGACGGCACGCCGAATCTGCAGCGCCTGTTCCCCGTGCGTGTTGGGGAGGATGCGATCGAGCAGCACAAGCTCGACCTCGAGCTCGAGGTGAGCGCGGTCGCTCGATACAACGCCGCGATCGAGCTGGCGCGCTCCAAGGGTGACAACGGCACGCGAGAGCTGCTCGAGCGCCACCTCATCGACGAGGAAGAGAGCGTCGACTGGCTCGAGACGCAGCTGAGCCTCGTCGAGCAGGTTGGTCGAGAGCGTTACCTCGCGGAGCAGATCGACGAGTAGAGGCGCACTTCGCTGAGCCCCGCCCGCTCAGCGAGCCACTACCCGAGATCGCGATGGCACGGATGCAGCTCAGCACCTCCCGCATCGAGATCCCCGTCGGCGCGGCGCGCATGCCCGCGTTCGTCGCGAAGCCCGCCGCGGGCGGCGCGCGCTCGGCGGTGATCGTGCTGATGGAGGCGTACGGGCTCGTCGCCAACTTCGAGCGCGACGTCGAGCGCATCGCGCGAATGGGCTACGTCGCGGTCGCGCCCGATCTCTACCACCGGCAGGCGCCTGACAACCGCGCTGATTACGCGGACTTGAAGAAGGCCATCGGCCTGATGCGCAATCTGAAGGACGAGGAGTTCCTCGCCGATATGCGCGCGACGGTCGCGCACCTGCGCGCATCGCCCGAGGTCGGCGCGCGGCCGATCGGTGTCGCGGGCTTCTGCATGGGCGGGCGGCTCAGCTTCCTCGCCGCGTGCGAGCTGCCCGAGCTGCGCGCGAGCGCGCCGTTCTACGGCGGCGGCATCGGCGCGCTGCTCGATCGCGCGCCGAAGATCTCGTGCCCGCTGCACCTCTTCTTCGGGCAGCTCGACTACTTCATTCCGCAGGAAGAAGTGCGCGCGATCGAGCAGCGGCTGCGCGCGCTCGGCAAGACCTTCGCGCTCGAGAACTACGCGGGCGCGGTGCACGGCTTCTGCTGCGAGGAGCGCGCGGAGTCGTATCACCCGGAAGCCGCGCGCGACGCGTGGGCGAAGCTCGAGGCGTTTCTCGCGGCGAACCTGCGCGCGAGTTGACCGCGCGCGATCACTCGGCGAGCGCGCGATCGAGCAGCTCGACGGGGTGAACCACGCGAGCTGTTAGGCCTCGCTGCTTCGCGCCCGCGCTGAGATGCATCAGGCAGCCGGGGTTGCCCGTGACGATGTAGTCCGGGCTCGCCGCCGCGAGCGAGTCCATCTTGCGCGCGAGCACGGCGCGCGACATCTCGGGCTGCGTCAGGTTGTAGATGCCCGCGGCGCCGCAGCAGCTCGCGGGGTCGTCGTGCGCGACGACGCGCAGGCCCGGGATCTTCGCGAGTAGGCGGCGCGGCGCATCGACGACGCGCTGGCCGTGCGCGAGGTGGCAGGGGTCGTCGTAACAAGCGGTGCCCGCGATCTCGCTCCGCGGTTCGGGGATGCCCACCGCGTCGAGCAGCTCGCAGATGTCCCGCGTCTTCGCCGCGAGCGCATCGCCCTCGCCCGGTAGCCAGTGCCCGAGCTCGCGCAGCGCGGCGCCACAGCCGGCGGAGTTGGTGACGACCGCGTCGACGTCCTCGAGCGCGAACGCGGCGACGTTGAAGCGCGCGAGCTCGCGCGACTTCGCAGCGTCGCCGCTGTGCGCGTGCAGCGCGCCGCAGCAGCCCTGGCGTTCGGGCACGAGCACGTCGAAGCCGGTGCGCGCGAGCACGCGAGCGGTGGCCGCGTTCACGGCGCCGAACAGCTCGGGCATGACGCAGCCCTCGAGCAGCGCGACACGTCCGCGCTTCGCTCCGATCGCGGGTCTGAGCGCGGGCAGGCGTCTCCGCTCGCGCCGCGGCGGGATCGCAGGCAACAGCGCGTGCATTTCGCGCAGGCGCGCGGGGAGGAGCGGCGCCACGAGCGAATCGAGGCGCAGCGACTGCGCGGCGCCGAGCAGCGAGACGAGCGCGCCGAGCACGCCCTTGTTAGGGACGACGTGGCGCAACGCGAAGCGCTCGAGCGAGTACGCGAAGCCGCTGCGAAGCCCTGCGTCCGCGACTGCGGCGCGCGTCTGCTCGAGCAGCGCGCCGTACTGCACGCCCGACGGGCAGGCCGTCTCGCACGCGCGGCAGCCGAGACAGAGCGAGGCCTCTTCCGCGACGACGTCGCCGAGCGCGATCTTGCCCTCGGCGACGCCGCGCATCAGGTACACGCGGCCGCGCGGGGACGACGTCTCGCGGCCGGTTTCGCGGTACGTCGGGCACGAGGAGAGGCAGAGGCCACAGTGCACGCAATCGAGCGTGGCGGGATAGAGCTCGCGCATTTTCTGAGTGCCGGTGAGCTCGCTCTCTGTCATCGCGTCACGCCGAATTCTCTGCCCGGGTTGAGCACGTTCGCAGGATCGTACGCGCGCTTCAGTGCACGCTGCAGCGCGAGCGTCGCGTCGACCTCGCCCGATACTTCGCGGCCGATGCGCAGTGCGAGCGGTGCTGCTTCGAGCCGCCACGTGCCGCCGGCACGCTTCGCGGCTTCGCGTACCGCCGTGAGCTGCGCCTCGAAGGCGCGCGCGTCGCTCGCCTCGAAGCGCGCGGAGACGAGGCCGCGCGCGGGGTAGACGAGCGTGCTCGCGCCGGCGGCGCACAGCGCTTCGCGCAGCGCGGGCGCTTCGCTCGGCAGCGCGGCAACGCGGAAGCGCAGTGCGCCGCCACCCTGCGCCGCGCGCACGAGCTCGACCGCGTTCGCGGGCGCGTCGAGCGCGCCGAGCTTTGCCGCCCACACTGCGCGATCCGCCTCTACGGCCGCCGCGTCGCCCGCGAGCTCGAGCACGAACGCGCGCGTGCCGCCGAGCTGCGCTGCGAGCTCGGGAGCGAGTGTCGCATCGAGCAGCGCGCAGGCGCGCGCAGAGGAAGCGCGCGCGGCGCCCAGCGCGAGCGCGGTGTCCTGCGGCGCCGGCGCGAGCAGCACGTCGGTGCGCTCCGGCCGCGGCCGCAGGCGGAGCCACGCGGCCGTAATCACTCCGAGCGCGCCGCCGCTCCCGACGAACAGCTTGTTCAGGTCGTACCCGGTGACGTTCTTCACGACGCGACCGCCGCACTTCGCGACGTCTCCGCTCGCGAGCGCGAGCGTCAGGCCGAGCACGAAGTCGCGCGGGTGACCGAAGCGCGGGCCGAACGCGGCCGACGCGAGAGTTCCTCCGAGCGTCGCACCCGCGCCAGGCGGATCGAGCGGCAGCTGCCAGATCGAGCCCTCGAGCTGCGCAGCGATCTCGGCGAGCGTCGCGCCCGCGCCGAAGCGCGCGACGCCTTCGTCGAGATCGAGCTCGGGCGCCTCGCGCAGCGCGCTCGTCTCGATGCGCACGCGCGCACCACACGGCGCGTTCGCGGCAGCGAGCTGCGTTCCGCCGCCGACGATCAGCGCGGGCACCTTCTCCTGCGTGAGCGCCGCGAGCAGGCGCGCGCACTCTGCGGCAGTGCGCGGGCGCAGCGTCGCTTCGAGCTGCGCGCCTTCGAGCGCGAGCGGCGCATGAAGCTCGCCCGAGAACTCACGCGCGAGTGCGGTGAGCGTCGTCATTCGAACTCGATGCGGTCGTAGCCGCGCGCCTTCGGGTTCGACTCCATGCAGAAGCGCGTGGTCGGGAAGATCTTGCCGGGGTTGCACGTGCGATCGGGGTCGAAGGCGTCGCGCAGCTTCAGCATCGCGGCGATGTCGGCTTCGTTGAAGACGAGCGGCAGATACTCGCGTTTCTCGAGGCCGATGCCGTGCTCGCCGCTGATCACGCCGCCCGCCTCGACGCACACGCGCAGGATCTCTTCGCCGGCGGCGATCACGCGCGCGAGCTCGTCCGCGTCGCGGCGGTCGAACGAGATGTTGGGGTGAAGATTGCCGTCGCCGGCGTGAAAGACGTTCGAGAGGCGAAGGCGATGCGCGTCGCCGATCGCGCACACGCGCTCCAGGATCTCGGGCAGCTTCGCGCGCGGCACCACTGCGTCGTGCACGTACAGATCGGGTGCGAGGCGGCCCATCGCGCCGAACGCACCTTTGCGCGCGCGCCAGAAGCGCGTGCGCTCGGCGGCGTCGCGCGCGACCGCGACCTCTCGCGCGCCGGCGTCGCGGCAATGCGCGCTCGAGCGCGCGATCTGCACCTCGACTGCAGCGCGCGGGCCATCGAGCTCGATGATCAGGATCGCGCCCGCGTCCGTGGGCATGCCCGCGGCGTAAACGCTCGCCTCCACCGCGCGGATCGTGCGCTGATCCACGATCTCGAGCGCGCCGGGCACCATGCCACTTCTGATGATCGCGCCCACCGCGCGGCACGCGGACACGACGTCGGGGAAGATTCCGAGCAGCACCTCGACGCGCTCCGGCAGCGCCACGAGGCGCACCGTCAACTCCGTAACAACTCCGAGCGTGCCTTCGCTGCCGACCACGGCGCCGACGAGATCGAGACCGTTCGCCAGGCCGCTCGCGCTCCCGAGCCGCAGGATCTCGCCGTCGGGCAGCACCAGCTCGAGCGCGAGCACGTGATTCGTCGTGGTGCCGTACTTCAGCGTGTGCGGGCCGCCGGAGTTCTCGGCGACGTTGCCGCCGAGCGTGCACGACTGCTGGCTCGAAGGATCGGGCGCGTAGAAGAGTCCGTGCTTCGCGATGGCCTTCGAGAGATCCGCGTTCACGACGCCGGGCTGCACGACCGCGATGCGATTCTCCGGATCGACGCGCAGTACGCGGTTCATGCGCGCGCACTCGATCACGACGCCGCCGTCGCACGCGACCGCGCCGCCCGAGAGCCCCGTGCCCGCGCCGCGCGGTACGAACGGAACCCCGTGCTTGCCACACGCGCCCACCACGCGCTGCACTTCCTCCGCGCTGCGCGGCAGCACGACGGCGCCGGGCCGCGCGCTGTGGTGCGTGAGCCCGTCCGCCTCGTAGACGAACAACTCCTCCTCGCGCGCGAGCACGGCGTCGTCGCCGACGATCGTGCGCAGCTCAGCGAGAAGCGTGGTCATGGCGAGCCTCGAAGCGCGGGGCGGTCATTTCGGCCCGGCCTGTTTGACCGCCCGGTCACTTTGGCCCGGCCGGAATGACCGCTCCGCCGCGCAAGGTTCGCACAGCCACGCGTCGCACCGCGCCGCGGCTGGCAGAGAACCGAGGGCTCCCGCGGCTACGCGAGCCCGAGGCGCTCCAGGTCGTCCTCGTCGAGACCGAGGTAGTGGCCGATCTCGTGCTTCACCGTGATCTGGATCTGCTCGACCAGCTCGGCGTGGGTGCGGCAGATCTTCTCGAGGTTCTTCTTGAACAGGATCACGCGGTCGATGTCGCGCGCCTGCGCGGTCACGGCGGCCTCGGTGCGCGGCACGCCGATGAAGATGCCGAGAATCTGCGGCGACACGTTCTCGCGCGTGATCAGCTCGGCGTCGGGGAAGTCGTGCACGAGCACGGGCATGTGCTCGACGTACTCGCGGATCGAGCGCGGCAGATCCGAGATCGCCTCCGCGGTGATGCGCTCGAACGTCGGGTGATCGACGACGACGGGCAGCGGGTAGTGGTCGCTGTCGAGCGCGTTCGACTGCTGGAACGCGCGCCGCGCATCGTCGTCGCGGCCGAGCCGCTCGAGCACGAGGCCGAGGTGGTAGACGGCGTGCGCGGACTCGGGGTCCATGATCACCGCGCGCTCGAGGTGCTTCTTCGCCTCGTCGAAGCGCCCGAGCTCGAAGCTCAGCTGGCCCTCGAAGGCGCGGTAGACCGCGATCTCGCCGGACTTCTGAATCGCGCGCCGCACCAGGAAGAGCGCGCCCTCGAGATCGTCGAGGTAGAAGAGCGCCTTCGACTTCAAATAATAAATCTCGGCTTCGGTCGCGCGGTCCGGCTTCGGCAGCTCCGTCGCGCCCGAGAGCAGCTTGTCGCACAGCGCGATCGCCTGTTCGTGCTCGCCCATCTCCTCGATGAGCAGCTCGGCTCGGTTCAGGTGCGCGGTGAGGAACTTCGGGTCGGCCATCACCGCGAGCTCGAACTGGTAGAGCGCCTCTTCCACGCGCCCCTCGTCCCAGAGAATCTCGCCGCGTCCGTTGTGCGCCTCGGCGCCGTTCGGGTGCGCCTTCAGCGCCTCGTCGAGCCACGCCAGCGCCTCGTCCGTGCGGCCGCCATGGGACGCTTCCATCGCCTGATCCAGGCAATCCCAGTAGCGGTCGTTGTCTCTCATCAGGGGCGCCGCCTTGCTGGAAGAACGTCTCGGCTGAACGGAAGCGCACCCTAGCAGAGCAAGTTCGCGCCCCTTCGCGCAAAAACTCCGACGGGCGAGCGCACGACTTCGTCGGAAGATCTCGCGCGAGATTTTTCCGATCGCGAGCCCCGAAGCCGCGGATGCGAGTCCATCGTCGGCTCGCATCCGAGCCGCAGAAGTCGCGCGCAAGCTGCTGAAATTCCGGGAGTTCTTCGCAGCGCCTCGCGCGCGGGTTGCGGCTGCTCGAAGCGCTGCCGCACTCTGCGCCGACTTCTAGGAGAAGCGCGTGATCCTGCAGAACAAGACCGTGATCGTCTCGGGTGTCGGCCCCGGCCTCGGCGGCGAAGTCGCGCGCTGCGCAGCGCGCGACGGAGCGAACGTCGTGATCGCCGCGCGCAATGCCGCGAAGCTCGAAGGCATCGCGAAAGCGCTCGACCCGAGCGGCGCGCGCGTGGCCGCGCACGGCTTCGACATCACGGACGCGCAAGCGTGCGAAGGCCTGATCGCATTCGCCGAGCGGCGCTTCGGGGGCGTCGACGCGCTGATCCAGGTCGCCGCGTTCGACGCGGTGTTCGGCACGCTCGAAACCACCACCGCCGACGACTGGCGCAAGGTGATGGAAGTGAACGTGATCGGCTCGACGCAGCTGTGCCGCGCGGCGGTGCCCGCGATGAAGCGCCGCGGCGGCGGCTCGATCGTCCTAATCGGTTCCCAGTCCTACAACCATCCCCCCGACACCGCGCAGCTCGCCTACGCGTCGTCGAAGGGCGCGCTGATGAGCGCGATGTTCCAGATGGCCGTCGAGCTCGGCCCCGCGAAGATTCGCGTGAACACCGTGATCCCCACCTGGATGTGGGGCCCGCCCGTGCAGAACTACGTGAAGTGGCAGGCGAAAGAGCAGAAGACGAGCGAGGAGGCCGTGGTCGCGCACATCGCGAAGCGCTTCCCGATGCGCGAGATCCCGCCCGACGACGACGTTGCGGAAGTTGCGGTGCTGTTCGCGAGCGATCGCATGCGCATGGTGACGGGGCAGTACCTGCGCGTAGATGCGGGCGAAAAGCTCGGCTGACGCGCGCGGAATCAGTTCGCGGCGAGCGCCGCAGCACCCGCGAGCGCGATCTCTTCGTCCACGGTGGGTGAGTCGCCCGAGACTCCGATCGAGCCGATCACGCGGCCCTGATGACTGAGCGGGACACCACCGCGCAGCGCCGCGGCTCCAGGCAGCGCGAGCGCCGCGACGCGGCCGTTCTTCACCTGGTCCTCGAACACGCCGCTCGGCCGGCGGAAGATCGCGGCGGTGCGCGCCTTCGCGATCGCGACGTCGACGCTCGCGATCTGCGTGTCGTCGAGCCGCTCCAGCACGACCAGCGTGCCCGAGTCGTCCATCACCGCGACCACGACGCCGAGCCCGCGCCGCTTCGCCTCCTCCTCGGCCGCATGCGCTACGCGCCGCGCGGCATCGAGCGTGAGCACGGGCTTGGTGGGCAGTGCTTCCTGAGCGTTCGCCTGCGAGATGAGCGCGCTGAGCGAGAGCGCGAGGAAGAGCGCGACGCCGAACGTGATGCGGGCGGTGAGCATGCGGGGCCTCGATCTGGGTCGAGGCGTCGGATGCTGGGGGCGAGCTGCGTGTCACGCTCGCGAAGCTGTGAGCAGCTTGCGCCACGTATCCAAAAGGCCGAGCGGTGCCCCATGCCGTTCGATGTACGCCTCGTCGAGAGCTGGGCTCGAATCGAGAATCGACTCGATGTCTGCAAGGTCTCTCGCTCTGCCGGCGATGAGCTTGCAAAGGATCGCGTCCTCTCTCGAGGGAACTGGCACTGAGAGTCCGCTCGGGAGGAGCTCGTGTGCTGCTCTCGAAAGCGCGTCTTGCTCGAACGCGGTCCGCTGGACGATGAGATCCGCACATCCGAACTCTCGGTGCATGAATCGCTTCACGTCCCCGTCAGGTGAGACTCGGTAGAGGCCCCAACCTTGGGCTTCGAGCACAGCCCCGAAGCTGGGGGAGCTGAACGCGGCGGACTCGACGAGCAGCTCCGTTTCGCCGGTGAGCTGCGTCTGTGCTCTGTACCGGTTTGCGGCGAGATCTCCGAAGAGCAGCCACCTCTTCGCCTCGCGTTCGAGCAACACTCCGATCGAATCGAGAGCGCTACGCCCCACGGCGCTGCGAGTAAGCAAGAGAAGAACCTAACTCGCGCTCGCCGCCGGGCACACCAGGTTTCGCGAACTCGCCGAGTCGTGCTTCGATCTCCTCCATCCGCGCGAACATCTCGGCGAGCGACGCCGGCGGCTTGCTCTCGCGCGCGAACCGGCGCTTCGCTTCCCCGATCTGGCGCATGTGCTCGCGATCCTTCTCGCTCGCGCGTTCCGGCTTTTTCTCGCTCTCGCTCATGGGCTCAGCTTACGCCTCGCACCTTCTCAGGCGAACCATCTCCCGAGCTTCGTGCCGAACAGCATGCGGATGAACTTCTGCGTGCCGTCTTCGCCTTTGCGCGTGTACGGGTAGCCACCCTGAATCGGGCCTTTGCCTTTGCGGTCGGCGAGGATCGGCTGGGCGTGGCAGTAGTTACGAAGCCCCTGCGCGCCGTTCACGGCGCCGATGCCGCTCGTCTTCACGCCGCCGAATGGCGCTTCGGGCACGCCGTAGGTCATCGCCATGTCGTTCACGCACACGCCGCCCGTCTCGATGCGCGCGGCGATGCGCTCGCCCCGCGCCGTGTCGGTGGTCCACACGTTGCCGTTGAGGCCGTAGTCGGAGTCGTTCGCGAGCGCGATCGCTTCTTCTTCGCTCTTCACGCGCTGGATCGCCACGACCGGGCCGAACGTCTCCTGAGTCATTAGGTCCATCGAGTGGTTCACGTCGACTACGACGGTCGGCTCGTAGTAGAGGCCCTTCAGCGCGGGGTTGCGGCGGCCGCCGACGAGCACCTTCGCGCCCTTCGCGACCGCGTCGTCCATGTGGCGCTCGATGATCGACATCTGCTTGTCCCAGAACACCGCGCCGACGTCGAACTCGCCGGTGTCGCTCTGGCGCAGCTTCTTCGCGCCCTCGACGACCTTCGCGACGAACGGCTCGTACACCGCGTCGTCGACGTAGATGCGTTCGGTGCCGCAGCAGTAGTGGCCCGTGTTCATGCACGAGCCGATCAGCGCGCCCTGCGCCGCGCGATCGAGGTCGGCGTCGGCGCACACGATCATCGCGTCCTTGCCGCCGAGCTCGAGCGTGCAAGGAATCAGGTTCCGCCCGCAGGCTTCGGCGACCTTGCGTCCCGTCGCGACGCTGCCGGTGAACGAGATCTTGTTCACGCCGCTCTCGATCAACGCAGCGCCCGTCGCGCCGTCGCCCTGCAGCACCTGATAAAGATCGGCGGGCCAGCCCGCGTCTTCGGTGAAGCGCTTGATGAGTAGGGCGGAGAACGGCGTCACCTCGCTCGGCTTGTGCAGCACGGCGTTGCCGGCGACGACGGCCTGCACGAGCGGATTCACCGCGAGCACGATGGGCCCGTTCCACGGGGTGATCAGGCCGACGACGCCGAGCGGCTTGTAGACGAGCTTCAGCTTCTTCGCGAAGCCCATCACGCCGTGGATGCCGCACTTCTCCGGCGCGAGGAACTTCGGCGCGCGCTTGGCGTAATAAGTGATCGCGTCGCAGGTCGCGAACACCTCCATGCTGATCGCTTCGCTGCGCGCTTTGCCGGTCTCGGCGATCACGGCGTCGATCACTTCGTCCTGGCGCGCGACGAACTGGTCGAGCAGGCGCCACAGGTACTGCGTGCGCTCCTTCACGGGCAGCTCGCCCCAGGCGGCCTGCGCCTTGCGCGCGCGCTCGACGGCTGCGCGCACGTCCTCCGCGCTCGCGCACTCGAACTCGCCGATCGGGGCGAGCGAGGCGGGGCTGAGCGCGCGGTAGCGGCGGCGCGGGCCCGGGGTGGCGACGGCTTCGACGATGGCCATGAGAGATCTCCTGAAGAGAAGACGAGCACGATAACCCTGCGACGCGGCCACGGACTTGCCGATGCGTTGCCGCGCTGGCCGCCGGGGTTGACCCATTTCCCGCAAGGGGCCAGCCTGCACGAACTCCGAGGGGCCATGGCGCTGGAACGCTTGATCACGCTGCCGCTGCAGCAAGCTGGCGAGTTCGTGGGCGAGATCGTCGGCTCGCTGCGCCGCACCTCGCCCTACGCCGAAGTGCCGCCGCTCGAGCCGCGCCTCGGGCTGCTCGCGCACGGCGCTCTCGATCGCGGTTTCACCCTGATGACTTCGCTGTTGACGGGGGTGCCGCTGCCGCAACTCGTTCGCCGCATGGTCGAGGAAGCCCAGGCGGCGCACGCGTTCTACGCAGAGCGCGGCTGGCTCGAAGATCCGCTGCCGTATCACCGGCGCCCGCCGAAGCTGCGTGAGGTCGATTCGCGCGAGAGCTCGGTGTGGGTGCGGCCCGGCATCGCGCCGACGCGCTTCGAGCACCTTTCGTGGGACAGCGGCTTCGAGCCGCACGACTCCGAGCCCGGCGGCGAGCGCTGGCAGGCGCACCCCGAGAACGGCACCGCGCACGCGTACGTGATGCGCCACAAGGAGCCGCGGCCGTGGCTCGTGTGCGTGCACGGTTTCGCGATGGGATCGCCGCTCGTGAACTTCTTCGGGTTCCCGGCGCGCTTCCTCCACGAGAAGCTCGGCCTCAACCTGATCTTCCCGATCCTCCCGCTGCACGGACCGCGGGCGGGCGGACGCATGAGCGGCGGCGAGGTGCTCTCGCCCGACTATCTGCGCATGGTGTTGTTATTCGCGCAGGCAGTTTGGGACGTGAGGCGCACGATCTCGTGGGTGCGCGCGCAGGGCGCGGAAGAGATCGGGCTCTACGGCATCTCGCTCGGCGGCTACGTCTCGTCGATCGTGAGCGCGCTCGAAGACGAGCTGCGCTGCGTGATCGCCGGCATCCCCGCCGTCGACTTCGCGTGCCTCGCGCGGGACAACGAGCCGTGGATCATGCGCCGTTACGACCGCGACTTCGCGCTCGACTGGCAGCTCGTGCGCGCGATCACCCACGTCGTCTCGCCGCTCGCCTTCACGCCGAAGATTCCGCGCGCCGGCCGCTTCATCTACGCCGGCGTCGCCGACCGCATCGCGCGCCCCGACCAGGCGCGCGCGCTCTGGCGCCACTGGAACCGACCCGCGATCCACTGGTTCCAGGGCGGCCACGTGTTAGGTCTGCGCGATCGCGGCGTGCTGCCGTTCATCGAGCAGTCGCTCGCGGCGAGCGAGATGCTGCCGGCCGAACGCCCGCGCCGCGCCGCGCCGAAGCGCCGCCGCGCCTGACCGCGCTCGCAGCGGCGGGCGCGTCCCCCAGTCACTCGCTATCTCGCGCGCCCCATGATTCGCATCGACGGCGTTTCGAAGCGCCACGGCCACCAGATTCTCTTCCTCGAAGCTTCCGCCGCAATCAATCGCGGTGAGAAGGTCGGGCTCGTCGGGCCGAACGGCGCGGGCAAGACGACGATCTTCCGCTTGATCACGGGCGCCGAGGAGCCCGACGACGGGCAGATCGCGGTCGATCGCGGCGTCACGGTCGGGTACTTCAGCCAGGACGTGGGCGAGATGAAAGGCGTGAGCGCGCTCGAGGCCACGCTCGATGGCGCGGGTCCGCTCTCGGCCGCCGCGCACGAGCTGCACGAGCTCGAAGCCGCGATGGCGGATCCCGAGCGCGCGGACGAGCTCGATGCGCTCGTCGAGCGCTACGGCGAGGTGCACGCGCGCTTCGAGTCGATGGGCGGCTACGCGCTCGAAGCCCGCGCCCGCGAGGTGCTCGCGGGGCTCGGTTTCGCGGAGGAGCAGGTCGCGGGCGACATCGGCGCGCTCTCGGGTGGGTGGAAGATGCGCGTCGCGCTCGCGCGCATTCTCGTGATGCAGCCCGACGCGTTGTTATTGGACGAGCCCACGAACCATCTCGACCTCGAGTCGATCCTCTGGCTCGAGGGCTGGCTGCGCGCATTTTCCGGCGCGCTCGTGATGACCTCGCACGATCGCGAGTTCTTGAACCGCATGGTCGGCAAGATCGTCGAGATCGATTCGGGCGAGCTCACCTCGTACTCGGGCAACTACGACTTCTACGAGCGACAGCGCGAGCTCGCCGCGCGCGAGCAGGCCGCTCAGTTCGCGCGTCAGCAGGCGATGCTCGCGAAGGAGCAGGCCTTCATCGAGCGCTTCAAGGCGCGCGCGAGCCATGCGGCGCAGGTGCAGTCGCGCATCAAGCGCATCGAGAAGATCGAGAAGGTGGAGCCGCCCAAGAAGCGCGAGACGATTCAGTTCGACTTTCCCACGCCGCCGCGCTCGGGCGACGACGTCGCGCGCCTCGCCGCGGTGAGCAAGGCGTACGGCGCGCGCCGGATCTTCGACGGCCTCGACTTGTTGATTCGCCGCAGGGAGCGCTGGTGCGTGATGGGCGCGAACGGCGCGGGCAAGTCGACGCTCTTGAAGATGGTCGTCGGCGAAGCGCGGCCCGACGGCGGTGCAGTCACGCTCGGGGCGTCGGTGAAGCTCGGTTACTTCGCGCAGCACTCGATGGAGCTGCTCGAGCAGGGCCACTCGGTGTGGGACTCGCTGCACGAGACGTATCCGAACGCGTCGATCGGCTCGCTGCGCACGCTCGCGGGCTGCTTCGGCTTCTCGGGCGACGACATCGAGAAGCGCGTGCGCCTGTTGTCAGGCGGCGAGAAGGCGCGCCTCGTGCTCGCCCGCATGCTCTACGACCCGCCGAACTTTCTCGTGCTCGACGAGCCCACGAATCACCTCGACGTGTGGACGAAGCAGATGCTGATCCAGGCGCTCGCCGGCTACGAGGGCACGCTGCTGCTGGTCTCGCACGACCGTCACTTCCTGACCGCGCTCACGAACCGCGTGCTCGAGCTCGACGGCGGCGGCGTGCGCGTCTACGGCGGCGGCTACGCCGAGTACGTCGCAGCGAGCGGCCACGAAGCGCCGGGGATGCGCAGTTAGCGCGATCCGCGATCGCGCCTATCTTGCCGCCGCCTCGGACCGGAGTGGGACCATGAAACTGCTGCGAAGCCAGAGCTAGCTCCTCCCAAGCAACGCATCGCAGCGAAGCGCGCGGAGGCTCCTCGCAGGGCGAGTCGAGCGAGCGCGCACGAGGTTCCAGATGAGTCAGCTGTTCGATACGGCGAAGCCTTCGTCGCGCGCCGTCATCCTCGGCGTACAAGTCCAAGGTGTTACGGACGGCGAGTTCGCGTCGTCGCTCGAAGAGATCTCGCGGCTCGGCAAGACGCTCGGGCTCGAGATCATCGGCCGCGTGACGCAGAAGCGTTCGCGCCTCGCGCCCGGCGTGGTCGTCGGCGAGGGGAAGCTCAAAGAGCTTTCGCGCTGGACGGGTGGATCGGGCGACGTGTACGTCGGGCCGCCGCTCACGAAGAAGCAGAAGGAAGAGCGCGCCGAGCGCGAGCGCGAGCTGCGCGGCGAAGTCGCTGCGGACGCGGAGGACGAAGCGCGCGGAGAGGAGCGAGAGCCCGAGCGCGCGGAGGACGCGAGCGCGCAGGCGAAGCCGCTGCCCAAGCACGAGCGCGCCGACGTCGTGCTGGTCGACCACGACCTCTCGCCTTCGCAGGCGCGCAATCTCGAGAAGGCGTGCGACGCGGAGGTGATCGACCGCAGCGGCGTGATCCTCGCGATCTTCCAGCGCCACGCGCGCAGCCGCGAGGCGAAGCTGCAAGTCGAGATCGCGCGCCTCCAGTACGTGGCGCCGCGCCTGCGCGAGACCGGAATGGGCGAAGACCGTCAGGGCGGCGGGCTCGCGGGCAAGGGGCCCGGCGAAAGCTCCGCCGAGCTCGATCGCCGCAAGATTCGCGACCGCATCGCCGAGCTGCGCCAAGAGCTGGCTGCGATCGAGCGCGAGTCGACGACGCGTAGGAAGCGCCGCAGCGAGCTCAACAAGGTCGCGCTCGTGGGCTACACGAACGCGGGCAAGTCGAGCTGGATGCGCGCGCTCACGGGCACCGAGGTGCTCGTGCAAGACAAGCTGTTCGCGACGCTCGACACGACCGTGCGCGCGCTTCAGCCCGAGACCAACCCGCGCATCCTCGTCTCGGACACGGTCGGCTTCATCAAGAAGCTCCCGCACGATCTCGTCGCGAGCTTCCGCTCGACGCTCGACGAAGCGCGCGAGTGCGACCTGCTCGTGCACGTCGTCGACGCGTCCGACGCGGCGTTCCCCGCGCAGATCGACGTCACGCGCGACGTCCTGCACGAGATCGGCGCCGACGAGAGCCCACGCCTGCTCGTGCTGAACAAGTCCGACCGCGTGGCGCCCGAAGAGCGCGAGCGCCTAACAAGCGAGCACCCCAACGCGCTGCTGCTCTCGAGCCGCGACAAAGCCGACATCGCGCACCTCCGCGCCACCATCGCCGCGCACTTCGAGCAGGGCATGGAAGAAGCCGACCTCGTCGTCCCCTACAGCCTCAGCAAAGTCGCCGCAGAAGCGCACGCCCACACACGCGTCATCTCCGAAGCCCACGAATCCGACGGCACCCACTTGCGCGTCAAAGGCGCTCCCGAAGCCATCGCACGCCTCAAGGCCGCTCTCCCGGCAAAAAAAACCCGCAAGCCAACCAACCAAAAGTGAATCTCAGCCGGCGTCAACCGCCGGCTGAGATTCACCCACCCCCACCCAACCTGCTCAGCGAGCCGCAAAGCAAGAGCGAAGGGCCGGGGGCGGGGGCCGCGGAGGCGAAGTCAAGCGCAGCTCGGCCGCGATCACCGTGCAGCGCAACACCCGGACGCATCGCCGTTCGCCCAAGCCCAGCGAAACGCCCACCAAGAGCGGCCGCCAGCGAGCCATGAGCCGCAGCGGCCCCCGCCCCCGGCCCGTAGCGCCGCCACGAACGAGCGCACTTCAGCGCGGCAAAACGTCCACCGCCCGCTGCCGCAGCCAGTGATCCGCGAGCACGAGCAGCGTCATCGCCTCCACCATCGGCACCGCGCGCGGCAGTACGCACGGATCGTGGCGCCCCGAAGCCGCGAGCGTCGTCGCCTCGTTGTTACGGTTCACGGTGCTCTGCTCGATCCCGATCGTCGCGGTCGGCTTGAACGCGACCGCGAGCTCGATGTGCTCGCCGTTGCTGATGCCGCCCTGCACGCCGCCGCTGCGATTCGTCGCGGTGCGCGGCTGGCCGCCCGCGCCGGGCACGAACGCGTCGTTGTGCTCGCTGCCGGTGAGCAGCGTGCCGGCGAAGCCGCTGCCGATCTCGAAGCCCTTCGCGGCGGGCAGCGAGAGCATCGCCTTCGCGAGGTCCGCATCGAGCTTGTCGAACACGGGCTCGCCGAGGCCGGCAGGAACGCCGCGCGCGATGCAGCGCACCACTCCGCCGAGCGAGTCCTGCCGCCGACGCGCTGCGTCGATCGCATCTTCCATCCGCTGCGAGGCGTTCGCGTCCGGACAGCGCACCGCGCTCGCCTCCACCTGCGCGAGCGTGAGCGCGCTCGGGTCCACCTTCGCCTCGATGTTCTGCACGCGCGCGACCCAGGCGAGCACCTCGACGCCAGCGGCCTCCCGTAACAACTTGCGCGCGACCGCGGCTGCAGCGACGCGGCCGATCGTCTCGCGCGCGCTCGCGCGTCCGCCGCCCTGCCAATTGCGCAGGCCGTACTTCGCCTCGTAGGTGAAGTCCGCGTGCGAGGGGCGGAAGAGATCCTTCATGTCCTCGTACGCCGCAGGCCGCGCGTCCGTGTTGCGCACGATCATCGCGATCGGCGAGCCGAGCGTTCGGCCCTCGAACACGCCCGACACGATCTCGACGCGATCTTCTTCTTGGCGCGGGGTCGTGAAGCGGTTCTGTCCCGGGCGCCGGCGATCGAGATCGCGCTGCACGTCGGTCGCATCGAGCGCGAGCCGCGGCGGGCAGCCGTCGACGACCACACCCACGGCGCCGCCGTGCGATTCGCCGAAGGTGCTGATGCGGAACAGCGTGCCGAAGCTCGATGCCATCGGCGCAAGATACGCGCTTCTCGCGCGCGATCACGCGGGCCGAACGCGGCGCAGCAGCACGAGCGTCGCGCCCGCGCCGCCTTCTTCGGGTGGCGCGGTGCAGAAGCACAGCACGAACGCGGCCAGCGGCGGCGCCGTGAGCCAGTCGAGCACGCCCGCCTTCAACACGGGCCCCGCTTCCGAGTGTCGCCCGCGCCCGTGCACGATGCGCGCGCAGCGCTCGCCCGCGCGCATCATCTCGTGCAGCGTGTCGCTCACGAGGCGCTTCGCGGCGGCTGCGTTCTTTCCGTGCAGCTCGATCTCCACGTCGATCGCGACTTCGCCGCGCGCGAGGCGCTTCAAGTGCTTCGCGTCGACACCCGGACCGAGCGCACGCACGCTCTCGCCGGCGATCTCGAGCGAGAAGCCGCTGCGAGCTGCGTCACTCACTTCGCGCAAGCGCTTTGCGCGCCACAGTGCTGAGGCCGAGCCGTGTGAACGCGCCGCGCGTCACCCAGCGGTGCGCGTCGTACTCGCGCCGCGCGATGCGTCCCGGCTTCGCCTCGGCGCGAAAGACGTGGAGCGCCAGCGTGCGGTGCGTGAACTGATGCTGCACCGCGCCGAGAGCCGCGACGCCTGACAACTCGATGCCGAGCTTCTCGCGCAGCGCGCGCTCGAGCGCACTCCGCGGCGGCTCGCCCTTCGCGAGCTCACCGCCGGGCAGATCCCAAAGCCCGCCGAGCAGCCCCTCCGGCGGACGCCGCACCGCGAGCAGCTTCTCGGCGCGCATCACGACGGCGCACACGGCCTCGATGCGCTTCGGCGCCGCCTTCTTCGCCTTCACCGGCAGCGCCTCGGGGTCGCCTGCCGCGAGGCCGCGGCACATCTCGCGCAGCGGACACACCAGGCACTTCGGCGCGCGCGGCGTGCACACGAGCGCACCGAGCTCCATCAGCGCTTGGTTGAGATCGCCGGGCGCGGGTCCGCGTGCGAGCGCCTCGGCCTCTTCCCAAAGGCGCTTCTGCACGCTGGGAGTCGTTACGTCCTCGCGCAGATCGAGCACGCGCGAGAGCACGCGGGCGACGTTGCCGTCGACGATCGGCGCGGGGCGGTCGAACGCGATCGAGGCGACCGCGCCGGCGGTGTAGCGGCCGACGCCGGGCAGCTCGCGCAGCGCTTCGACCTCGCTCGGCAGCTCGCTGGCGTGCTCGCGCACGATCTTCTGCGCGGCGGCGTGCAGGTTGCGAGCGCGGGAGTAGTAACCGAGGCCGCTCCACAGCTGCGTCACGTCGTCGATGTCCGCGCTCGCGAGCGCGTACACGCTGGGGAAGCGCTCGAGGAAGCGCGAGTAGTACGGGATCACCGTCTCGACGCGCGTCTGCTGCAGCATCGTCTCGCTGAGCCAGATCGCGTACGGATCGCGCGTGCGCCGCCACGGCAGATCGCGCTTGTGGCGCCGATACCAAGCCAGCAGCGCGCGGCGCAGCTCGCTCACAGCAGCACCGGCAGCTCGCGCGCGATGCGCAGCTCGCGCGTCGTCACCTGCGCGCCGAGCGCGCGCACGAGCACGCCCTGCGCGGCGGCTTCGCGCAGCGCGCGGCCGTACGCGGCGTCGATGTCGTCCGCGGGCGCCACCGCGTCGCAGTCGCCGCGCTGCACGATGAACAGCAGCACCGCGCTCGCGCCGCGCTTTGCGAGCGCGGCGAGCAGCTCGACGTGCTTGCGCCCGCGCTCCGTCACGGCGTCGGGGAACTCCGCGAGCCCCGCGCGCCGCGACAGCGTGACGCTCTTGACCTCGACCCACGCGTCGGGCTCTCCGCGCTCGTGCTGCGCCAGCGCGAAATCGAGGCGCGCACCGGGAGCGGCTACCGCCTCCGCGCGCAGCTCGCGGTAGCCGCGCAGCTCGGGCAGCGCGCCGCACTCGAGCGCCGCGCGCGCGAGCGGGTTCGCGCGCGCGGTGTTCACCACCACCCAGGCGCCGCGCGCTTCGAGCAGCTCGAGCGAGTGCGCGAGCTTGCGCTTCGGATCCGCGCTCGTGGAGCAGCGCACGCGCGCGCCGGCTTCGAGGAGGCGGAGCATGCTGCCCGGGTTCGCGCAGTGCGCCGTGACGACGTCGCCCGGCGCGCGCTCCACGTCCGCGAAGAAGCGCTTGTAGCGGCGCACGAGCCGCGCCTCGAAGGTGGGCGGAAGCGCGACGCGCGCGCTTGTTATGACTTCGCCGCCGCTGCGGCCGCCGCGGGTGCGGGCGATTCCGCCGCCGGCTCGGGCGCAATGCCGCCCACTTCGTCGATCTTCTCGCGCACCCACTTCGCGTCCCACCACTCGACCGGGTCGACGTACGTGCTCCCGACGAGAATGGCGAAGTGCAGGTGGTCGCCGCCCGCGAGGCCGGTCTTGCCCGAGCGTCCGATGCGCGCGCCCTTCTCGATCAGCTGATCTTCCTGCACGTCGATCTGCGCGAGGTGGCCGTAGAGCGAGGTGAGGCCGAGGCCGTGGTCGAGGATCACGGTGTTGCCGTAGATGCCGAGTGGGCCGGCGAAGAGCACGCGCCCGCGGTTGCCCGCCTCGATCGGCGCGCCGGCAGTGGAGGCGAGGTCGAAGCCATAGTGGATCGCCTCGGAAACCTGCTTTCCCTGATAACTGTAAGTGCGGTGCTCGGCGAACTTGCTCGTGACTTGTGCGTTGCGCATCGGCGCGAACACGCCGTCGAAGAGCCGCTCGCTGCCCGACTTCGCGACGATCTCGCGAATGCGCGCCTCGTTCTTCGCGCGCTCCTCCGTGTTGATCTGCTGAAACGCCGCGACGAGATCGCTGCGGTCGTAGCCGAGCTCGTCGGCGAGCTCGGGAATCTTCGCGTCCATGAAGTTCGGCCCGAGCTCGATCGGCGTGTCGGCGAACGCGGCGTCCTTGATGTCGGTCGACCAGCCCACCGCCGCGCGGTTGCCCGCGCGATCCTCCGCGATCACGCGCGGCCCCGCGTCGGGCCCCTGATCGCGCGCGATCGCGAACAGCGCGATGCGGTCCGTCGGCGCGCCGCCCTTGCGCGGCCAGCCGCGATACGTGCGATCGCCCACCTCGACGCCGTCGCTCACCGCGTCGTCCGTGACGGAGTAGTAAACCGCGCCGCTGCCGGTGCGCTTCAGGTACGTGATGCCGTTCGAGATCGCGACGCGGGGTGGGCGCAGATCGACGCGCACCGGGATCTCGAGCGTCGCCGCGTTGCCCTTCAGCATTCCGCGCAGCGACCAGTCGCGCGCCTCGACCACGAGGAATGCGTCGCCTTCCTTCAGGCCGAGCTCCTTCGCATCGAGCGTGAGCGCGAGCGCCGCTGCCTCGCGCGGCTCGGCGCCGCCCCGTAACAACCCGCCCGCCACGTCGATCGCGCCAAGCTCGCGCTCGCCCTCGGCGCTGCGCAGCACCGCGCGCAGGCTGCGCACGCCCGAGCCCGCGTCCTCCGCGCGCACCTCGAGCACCTTCGCCGCGCGGCCGAGGTCGACGCCTTCGGGCGCCGTAATCACCGGCGCCGCGCCTTCCCCGCGAATCCACCCGAACACTCCGCTGCCCGCGAGCAGCAGCAAGAGCACGATCAACACGATGCGTCCCACGACCCACCCCCACCCGGCGCGCAACGTACGGACCGGCTCGGCGCGTCGCGAGCGTTCTTTTCGAGTCTGATCCCCGCGCTCGCCCGCGACTCCGTTCGCACTTCGCTTCTCTCGCGATCGACATCGAGGCGGCGCGTCATCCGACACCACCGACCGCCGTCGCGGTTCGCGCTGCCGGGTGGCTGCGTTTTGCCGCCGCGGCGCGTTGACTCCCCACGGCCCCTAACCGATCTTGCGCGCCTTCTTTCGCCCGCCGGGCGCACAGCGAGGTTCCCCATGTCCCTGCGCAAGCTCATCCTGATCCGCCACGGCGAGACCGACGGCCAATCGAGCGTCCGTTACTACGGCGCCACCGATGTCGACCTGTCGGCCGAGGGCCGCGAGCAGATGCGCCAAGTCGCCGGTGTGCTGCGTCACCAAGCGATCGAGCTGTGGGTCGCGTCGAGCCTGCAGCGCTCGTGGAAGGGCGCGCAGCTCGCGAGCGGCGGGCGCGCACAGATCAAGATCGAGAGCGGCCTACGCGAGATCCACTTTGGCGCGTGGGAGGGCAAGACCGCCGAGGAGATCAAGGCGAGCGATCCCGTGCGCTTCGAGGACTGGCAGAGCGGCAAGGACGCCTTCGAGTACCCGAACGGCGAGCTGCGCGAAGCGTTCCGCGCGCGCATCGCTGAAGCGCTCGTGCACGTCAACGCGACCGGCGCGCGCAACGCCGCGTGCGTGCTGCACAAGGGCGTGATCCGCGAGATCGTGCGCGCGCTCACGGGCGCGACGATGGATCGCAGCAAGCCCGCGCTCGGCGAGATCGTCGAGGTGGTGAAGACGCCGAGCGGCGAGTGGGTGTTAGGGGCGCGGAGCAGCGACCCGGTGGGGCTCGGGGTGGAGGCGGCTTAGCGGGCGAGCTCGCGAATCCAGGCGAGGCGCTGCAAGTCGCTCGGCTGTAGCCGCCCCGTCCGTTCGAGATCACTGAGGATCGCGGCGCCCCGCCTGGCGATGACGCGGTCAGGAGGATCGCTCAGCCGAGCGATCACGCCGAACGAGATCGCGAGATCCACCTGATAGTCAGCGCGGTCCGGCTCGGCCGCGGCCAGACGTTCAGCAATCGCCAGATCCTTCTCGAAGAACGTGCGGGCGGCCTCGACTCGACCTTCGCTCAGGCAGAGATCGCCCATCTTGTTGTACGAGACCGAGAGATCGCGCTGGTAGTCGGCGCGGTCGGGCTCGGCGCGCGCGAGCTTCTCGGCGATCTCCAGCGACTGCTGGAAGGCCTTGCGCGCATTCTCGCCTTGGCCGAGGGCTCGGAAGAGATCGCCCATCTTGCTGTAGGAGACCGAGAGATCGCGCTGGTAGTCGGCGCGGTCGGGCTCGTCGCGCGCTTGCTCGACGAGCGCGGCGTGAACTTCCTCCGCGCGTTTCATCGCGGCGCTCGTTTCACCGAGCGCGATCAGTGCGTTCGCCTCTGCGTCGGCAATCGCCGCAAAGTCGCGCCCCTGCCGGGGGAAGGTTGCGAGCACTTCTCGCGCAAAGGCGACCACGGTTGGCAGCTGCCTGAAGCGAGCGAGTGCCGCCAGTACTTGGTCAGTCCACTGCGCCGCATTCTCGTAGTCCCGCGCTTCGAGATACGACCGCGCCGCCTCGATCCCATCTTCGAGCGCGTGGGAGACATGCTCGACACGCCACGCACGCAGTGCCCCCACTCGCGCACACCGCTCCCGATGAGCAGCCTCGCTTACTCGCGCCTTCAGCGCCTCCGCGGTCCAGCGATGCACCCAGCAAATGTCTTCGACCAGCTCGAGCAGCGAGAGATCTCGCAGCCGCGCCGCCGATGCGCGCAGCGCGCTCACTTCCGCAGCCGAGGGCGCGCGGCCGTGCAGCGCTCGGGCGAGGTCCGGCACTTCGATTGGAAGCGCTGACACAGCGGCCTGGAGCAGCGCCTCCTCGTCGCCCGATGCACGCGCGATCGCGAGCAGCTCGTCGAGGAACACGTCGCGCGCGCCGATTTCGAGCGTGCGCCGCACGCCATCGTCGAGGTCCGCGACCGGCGCGCTGAGGTCGACGCCCGCTTCGCGCGCTTTCTTCGCGATGCGCTCCATCACGTGGCCGAAGCGGCCCTTGCCCTGGCGCATCACGGCGTCGAGGAACTCGAGCATGCGCGGGTGGCCACCGATGCGGCGCTGAATCGCGTCGTACTCGCTCTGGGTGAGCGACTTCATCGCCGGCAAGCGGTGGATCAGCTTGCGCGTCTCGGCCGGAGAGAGAGGCGGCAGCGGGATCGGTTCGAGCCACTTCGCTGCACCGGGTACCGGGTAGCGCGATGTGATGAGGAGAGCCGCGACTTCTGTGTTGCAGAAGAGCTTCTCCGCGAGGTCACGGGCTGAGTCGTTGGCCCATGCGCCTTCGTGCGTGAGGTTGTCCTCGAAGTTGTCGAGGACGAGACAGAGACGTCCTTGGCGCAGCACCGCCAAGAGCAGCGGCTCGCGCACTTCATCCGCTGTCTGGCGACTTGCGAGCGCTGCGACTGCGTGAGGGTCGAGATGCGAACCGCGCAGCGCCTCGCCCACCGCCGGGCAGATCGTGCTCAGGGAGATGCGCCCCTGCACCGCGGCAACCGCCCAGCCGTCCTCCTTCAGCCGCGTCATGGCGCGCCCGGCGACGCTGCTCTTACCGAGGCCGCCGATGCCCGTCACCACCACGCCCGCGCGCTTGCCGTTCGCCGCGACCCAGTTCGGGTCGTCGCGAAGTACGCGCAGCGTGTCGCGCAGTGGCTTGCTAGCTCCTCGAGGTACTCAATGATCGCCTCGCTCTCCGAGAGCAGCGTCCCGTCATCGAGCTCGAGCACCGGCAGCGAGCCGTGCGGATTCTTCGCGAGAAACTCGGGCGTGCGCTGCGCCCCTTCGCGCAGGTTCACCAGCACGAGCGGAATCGAGAGGCCCTTCTCCGCGAGATAGATGCGCGTGCGGCGCGGGTTCGGCGCGAGAGGAAAGTCGTAGAGCCTCATGCACGGCACATTAGGTCCGCTCTAACGTGCGCCGCTCATCGGAGGGCCGCTGCATGCCCGCGCGAAGTCGATTCGGGCTCGTCATCTCGGCGCTCGTGTTCGTCGCGGTCGCCGCCGCGGCGAAGGAAGACCCGAAGCGCGTCGGCCTCGACCCCGCGCGCCTCGCGCGCATCGACGCGGCGATGCAGAGCTACATCGACGCGAAGGAGATTCCCGGCGCGGTCACGCTCGTCGCGCGGCGCGGGCAGATCGCGCACGTCACGGTGCAGGGCAAGCGCGCCTTCGACGGCGACGCGATGACGCGCGACACGATCTTCCGCATCTATTCGATGACGAAGCCGATCACGAGCGTCGCGACGCTGATGCTCTACGAAGAGGGCAAGCTGCGGCTCACGGATCCCGTGTCGAAGTGGATTCCCGAGCTCGCGCAGCCGCGCGTGCTGCGCGAACCGAACGCCCCGCTCGACGCGACGGAACCTTCTCCGCGCGAGATCACGGTGCGCGATCTGCTCACGCACTGCTCCGGGCTCGTTTATCAGTTCTCGACGGGAGGCCCGCTCGCGAGCGCTTACCAAGAGGCCGGCATCCTCGGCTCGAGCACGATGCTTCCTGCGGCCGAATGGGCGAAGCGGCTCGGCACGCTGCCGCTCGCCTACGCGCCGGGCACGCGCTGGAACTACTCGGTCTCGACCGACGTGTTAGGGCTGCTCGTCGAGCGGGTGTCGGGACTCCCGTTCGCGGAGTTCCTGGAGACGCGACTCTTTCGGCCGCTCGGCATGAAGGACACGGCGTTCAACGTGAGCGACGACCGACTCGCGCGCTTCGCGACGAACTACACCGTCGTGAACGGCGCGGCGACGGTCCAAGACGCGCCCTCCACGAGCACCTACCGCGCGAAGCCGGTGTTTCCGAGCGGTGGCGGCGGGCTCGTCTCCACGGTCGACGACTATGCGCGCTTTGCGCTGATGCTCGCGGGCGGCGGCAAGCTCGGCAGCGCGCGCATCCTCTCGCGCAAGACGATCGAGTTGATGGCGAGCGATCACCTCACGCCGAGCGAGTTCGAGACGTTCGGCCTGCGCGGCTACCGCGTGTTCAGCGGCAACAGCTTCGGTCTCGGCGTGATGGTGCAGACGGAAGTCGCGGTCTATCGCGGGCTCGGGTCGCCCGGCAAGAACGGCTGGGGCGGCGCTGCCGGCACGTGGTACTGGGTCGACCCGAAGGAAGATCTCGTGGCGGTGATGATGATCCAGCGCATGGCGTTCGGCAGCGCGCCGATCGCGATCAGCCGCGACTTCGAGACCGCGGTCTACCAAGCCATCGCAGATTGAGGAGCGCGTGCCGATGAGAGCTCGACTTTGGATCGCTGCGAGCGCCGCTTTCTTGTTAGGCGCCGCGGACGACGACGCTGCGCGGGAGAAGGCGGCGCAGGCGGAAGAAGCGGCAAAGAAGGTCGCGAGCTTCGAGTCCGCCGGAAGTGGAGTCGATCCCGAGACGCTGCCGGGCGCGCCGCTGTACAAGCAGTACTGCGCGAGCTGTCACGAAGGGCAGGTCCCGAAAGCGCCGGCGAAGAACTGGCTCACGATGATGCCGGTGGATCGCATTCACGCCTCGCTCACGACCGGCGTGATGTCGCAGCAAGCCGCCGCGCTCTCGGACGCGGAGCGCATCCAGCTCGCGGAGTACCTCACGGGCGACGCGCTCGCGGACGCGAAGCCCGCGGCCGAGGCGCCGAGCTGTCGCGGCTACGCAGCGCTCTTCGACGCGAGTGCGAAGCCGCGCATCGCGAGCTGGGGCTTCGACCTCGAGAACTCGCGCTCGATTCCGAAGGACGTGGCGCGCCTCGACGCCGAGGACGTGCCGAAGCTCGAGCTCGCCTGGGCGCTGCGCTTCCCCGGCGCGCTGCGCGCGCGCTCGCAGCCGACGCACGCATTCGGCGCGATCTACGTCGGCAGCCACGACGGCACGGTGTACGCGCTAGACCCCGCGAGCGGCTGCGTGCGCTGGCGCCACCAAGTCTCGGCGGAAGTGCGCACCGCGATCGTCGTGCGCGGCGGCGACGACCCGCTCGCGTTCTTCGGCGACATCCTCGGCCGCGTGCACGCGGTCGATCCGTTCACCGGGGCGCCGCGCTGGACCGTGCGCGCCGACGATCACCCGAACACGACGATCACCGGCACGCCCACTCATCATGACGGGCGCCTCTACGTGCCGGTGTCGTCGCTCGAAGTCACGTCGGCGGCAGATCCCAACTACGAGTGCTGCTCGTTCCGCGGGTCCGTGCTCGCGCTCGACGCCGCGAGCGGCGAGACGGTGTGGAAGCGTTACGTGATCGACGAGACCCCCACAGAGACGGCGCGCTCTCCGCTCGGCACGCGACAGCTCGCGCCTTCGGGCGCGCCGGTGTGGAACGCGCCGACGATCGACCCGAAGCGCGGCGAGCTCTACGTCGGCACGGGCGAGAACTACTCCTCGCCCGCGAACGACCGCAGCGACGCGGTGATCGCGCTCTCGCTCGCGACGGGGAAGCTGCTCTGGACGTGGCAGGCGCAGACGGGCGATGCGTGGAACGTGGGCTGCATGATTCCTAATGACTCGTGCCCGGTGGAGAAGGGCCCCGACTTCGATCTCGCGGCGGGGACGACGCTGTTCGGAAATCGCATCCTGCTCGGACTCAAGACGGGCGAGGCACTCGCGCTGAGCCGCGACGGCAAAGGCCGCGTCGAATGGCGCCAGCGCGTCGGCCGCGGCGGGATTCAGGGCGGCGTGCACTGGGGCACGGCGCGCGAGAGCGGCGTGCTGTTCGTGCCGATCAACGATCAGGCCGACGCGCGCGACGGCAAGGTCTACGACGCCCCGCCGCGCCCCGGCCTCTACGCGATCGACGCGAAGAGCGGCGCGCTGCTCTGGGAGTCCCCCGCGCCGGACGTGTGCGGCGGCAAGGAGTTCTGCGATCCCGGCATCTCCGCGGCGGTCACCGCGATCCCGGGCGTCGTGTTCGCGGGCCACCTCGACGGGCGCGTGCGCGCGTACGACGCGAAGAACGGCGCGGTGCTGTGGACCTACGACACCACGAAGCCCGTAACAACCGTGTCGGGCGAGCCGTCGCTCGGCGGCTCGATCGGCGGGCCGGGGCCGGTCGTCGCGGACGGCATGTTGTTCGTGAACTCGGGCTACGGCCTCTACTACCACATGCCTGGCGGCACCCTGTTCGCGTTCCGCGTGCGCGAAGCGAAGTGAGCGCGTGACGGCGAGGAGGCGGCGCGCAGCGGTGCGCATGGGCGCGGAGCGTCCGCGCGAGCCCGTGCGCATGCTCGTCGCCGACGCCGCGGGGCGCATCTACGACCACCCCGACTTGTTACTGGCAGGCGAGCGCGGCGCGGGGCCCGAGCGCATCGGCGTGCGCGACTGGCTGCCGCTGCCGCGCGGCAGCGACTTGTTCGCGCTGCCCGGCCGCGCGCCCGTGGGCATGCCGCGGCGCGGCGCGCCCGTCGTCGTGGGCGAATGGCTCGGCGGCGAAGCGCGCGCGGTCGCCGCGTTTCTCGCGCCCGCGCACACCACGAATCACAACGCGGTGTGGATCACGCGCGCTGCTGCGCCGACGCTGCCGACGTTCGCCTACGCGCCGGTGGGCATCGCGGACGGCCGCTACTGGACGAGCGCGTTCCGCTGCGATCCCGACGAGCGCCAAGACCCGTGGCGCTTCTCGCGCGCGCGAGTCGAGGCGGGCGTCGCGCGCAAGCGCGAGGAGCTGCCGCGCAATCGCGTCGCGCGCCAGCTCGAGAAGTGCGCGCTCGAGTACGGCTGCCGCGCGGCACAGAACTTCTTCCTCGGGCGCCACGAGGGGCCGCTGCCGTCGTCGAGCGCGTGCAACGCGCAGTGCGTGGGCTGCATCTCGCTGCAGCCCGACGGGCAGTTCCGCGCGAGCCACGATCGCCTCGCGCTGCCGCCCACGCCGAAGGAGATCGCCGACGTCGCGCTCTCGCACTTCGCGCGCGTTCCCAATGGCGTCGTGAGCTTCGGTCAAGGTTGCGAGGGCGAGCCGCTCTTGTTCGGGAAGACGCTCGTGCAGGCCGTGGCGCGCATCCGCGCGCAGCACGCGCGCGGCACCGTCAACCTGAACAGCAACGCGAGCAAGCCCGACGTGGTGCGCGAGCTCGTCGCCGCGGGCCTCGACGCGATCCGCGCCAGCATGAACTCGCCCCGGCCCGCGGTTTACGCCGCCTACTACCAGCCGCGCGGCTACGACGTGCGCGACGTGATCGAGAGCCTTCGCATCGTGACCAGCGCCGGCGGGCACGCCTCGATCAACCTGCTCTGCTTCCCCGGCGTCACCGACACCGAGCCAGAGCTCGAAGCGCTCACGGACCTAATCACTCGAACGGGGCTCCAGCTGATTCAGCTGCGCAATCTCAACATCGACCCCGAGCTGTATCGCGCGTCCTTGCCGAAGGGCGTGGTGCAGCCCGGCCGCGGCATGCGCTGGCTGCAGGGCCAGCTCACGCGCCGCTTCGCGCACCTGAAGTTCGGCTACTTCAACCCGCGCGTCGGGCCGCGCGCGAGGGTCGCATCAGCTCCGCTCGAACAGCGCGCGTAGCGGGACGCGCTCTCCCTTTACGCCGAAGCGCGCCTGAAGCTCGGCGAGCCGCGCCTCCACCTCGCCAAGGGTCCAGCACGCGTCCGCTGGCAGCGTCTCGATCGGCTCGCCCGCTTCGTTCAGCTCGCAGATGTCGCGCAGCTCCGCCTCGCGCTCGTCGTCCAGCCAACGCAGTGGCAGCCCCTGCGTGCGGCACACGTAGGGGCGGTCGGCGTAGATGCGACATGCGCCTGCGGCATCGAGAAACGCGCACGCGCCCGCCGCGTGCGGCGCTGCGCTCGCGAGCAGCGAGTCGTGATGTGCGCGAATGCGCTCCGCCTCGATCGCGAACACCGTGATGCCGTCGACGCAGCACGCGCTGCAGCCGAGCTTGCACTGAAGCCGCGCGCCGTGCCGCGCCGCCAGCGCCGCCGCGCGCGCGTCGACCTCGGCGTGGAGGCGGAGCAGCTCAGCGAGCGCGTCTGGGCGCGTCATCTCGGTTCACGCGAGACGATGTGCACGTACGTCCCAGGTGCGCGGCTTTGGTGCACGTACGTCCCAAGTGCGCGCCCTCGTGGCGCTAGGCGGGCCGCAGCGTGTTCAGCTCGCGCGTGTTGTCGCGCAGGATGCGCTGCTGGGTGGCGGCGTCGAAGTGCTTTACGTCCTGCACGTAGTCGAGCGGCTCGGGCATGCCTTCGATGTGGGGCCAGTCGGAGCCGAAGATAACGCGGTCGGCGCCCATCAGCGAGACGACCTCGTTGACGTCGTCCTCCCAGAAGGGGTTGATCCACACGTTGCGCTTGAACGACTCGATCGGGTCGAGCTTGAAGTAACCCGGCATGCGCGCCTTCGTCTGCCGCAGCTTGCGGAACAGGTCGGGCAGGAACTCGCTGCCGTTCTCCACCGACGCGATGCGCACGCCGGGGAAGCGCTCGAACAGCTTCTCGTACGCGAGTGTGATCAGGAAGTCGTAGGCGGCGCGCTCGATGTTGAAGCTCTTCACCGAGGGCTTCCAGCCGCCGGCGAACTCGGCGCTGAAGCCGTCGCGCGAGTAGCCGTTCGTCGTGTAGCCGGAGTCGCCCGCGTGCACGACGACCGTGATGCCCGCCTCCTGCACGCGCGCCCAGAACGCGTCGAAGCGCGGGTCGCTCGCGGTGAACGGGCCGTCGCTCGTGAACACCGCCGACGGGCGCATCACCACGACGCGCGCACCGCGCCCAAGCGCCCACTCGAGCTCGCTGCACGCCCACGGCAGATCGACGAGCGAGATGTACGGCGCGCCGAAGATGCGGCCCTTGTACGCGACGCCCCAATCCTCATCGAGCCAGCGGTTGAACGCGGTGAACAGCGTCTTCACCGCAACGAGGTCGTGCTTGAGCAGCTCCTCGTACAAGACGCCGAGCGTCGGGAAGAGCCACATCGCCTCGAGGCCCTGCTCGTCGAGCTTCGCCACGCGCGCGTCGTGATCCATGTAGTACGCGGGCAGCGGCTCGCGCGCGCGCAGCATCTCGAGCGGGTTGCGCTGATTCGGGTTGCCGCGGAAGTACTCGTACATCGCGCCCGGCTTCGCGATGGGATTCCACGTGGGATTCTGCACTGCGCGCGCGAGCTTGCCGCCCACGACGTGATGCTGGCGCCCCTCGATCGTCGCCCACTGCACGCAGCGCGGCTGCATCTGCTTCGGGACGTGGCGCGTGAAGGCATCGAGCGCCTCGTAGTAGTGGTTGTCGGCGTCGAACGCGGCGTAGCCGAGCTGCGGGGTCGCCATCGCAAGTGCTCCTCGTGATTCCGGTCCGGCGGCAGCGCCTGCCGGCCTCGTGACGAGCGCGGGATAGCGCCGTTCGCGAGGGGTCGCCGCTACCCGCCCTCGTCGTGGTCGGAAACGCCGCTGCGCAGACGCAACGCATCAGAGTCGCGCGCCGCTCAGCGCTCCACCGGCGCGAGGCGCACGCCGGCCGCTTCGCAGGGCTTCGCGTGCGCGTTCAGGGACGGAATCGCTTCGAGGGCGTCGCCCGGCATCAGCGCGCCTTCGCGGATCAGCGTGCGGTAGATCTCGCTCGCTTCCGAGAGAGCGCGGCAGCCGCCTTCGGCGTCGCCCGCGGCAATGCGCGCGCGCCCGAGCACGACGGAGCACGATGCGAGGTCGCGCCGGCGGCCCGGATCGCCGGGAAGCCTCAGCGCTTCCGCGCGGTAGTGGCGCGCGATCGCCTCGAGCTCGGGGATCGCGTCCGCCACGCGGCCGGCATCGAGCCACGCCTCCGCGCGCGCCTGGCGTGTGACGCTGCGGTTGCGCAGCGTCACGTGATCGAGGTCTTCGAACACGCGCAGCCGTTCGGCCACCGCGACCGCCTCGTCGAAAATCGGAAGCGCCTCGGGAATTCGAGCGAGCGCGTGCAGTGTGGTCGCCACGGACCACTGGGTCAGCATGCGCAAGCGCAGCAGCCGCGAAGAGCTCGGGAAGCGCGGGCTCGCGGCGCGGATCACTTCATCTGCGGCGCGGTAGTGGGCGAGGGCGGCGTCGGGATCGCCACCGTAATAAACGCCATCTCCCAACCTCATGAGTGCGCGCGCACTCGCGCTCGCGTACGCCTCGCTTGCGCGCAGCTCGCTCGGCCAGGTCTCGAGCTGTTCGAGAAGTCGTTGGGCGCCGGCGGAGACTTCGCTCGGCGTGTGGGCGAAGTCGCGCACTTCGAGCGCGGCGATGCGTTGCTCGGCATCGATCAACCACCAGCGCTCGGATGGCGCGTCGCCACGCGCCGCGTCGAGCAGCGTACGCGCCGCCTCGACCGCAGCTTCGGCGGCCGCGAGCTCCTGATCCGTCCACGTCGCGAGCCGTGCTTCGTAGACGCGAATCTGCGCCAGCTCGATCATGGCCTCGGCGTGGCGCGGCGACTCCTCGAGAACGGAGGCGAGCAGCGCGCGCGCGCCGCAGGCTCGCGTGCGCCTCTTGCGGTTGCCCGAGGTTCGGCGTGAGTGGGACACCCTGCAGGCCGGCGAGCCGGCCGAAGCCGGCGGTCGCTTCGAGCCGCACTTCGAGCGGTGCGCTCGGCGATGAGGCGAGCCGTTCGAGATAACGCTGCGCGCGGTCGACGACTTCGCGCCGGAGCGCGAGCGCTCCGGGCAAGTTCTGTAGCCCGTCGTAGAGCACGAAGATCTGGTAGCCCGCGAGCTCGCGCACCTCGTCGAAGCGCATGTCGGCCTCGCGCCGCGCACGCTCGGCGCGCAAGAAGAACGTCGTGCTGACGGTGCTCGCCACGACCAGCGCGACCGCCGCGGCGAGCTGCCACGGCCGGCGGCGCGCGAGCTTGCGGAGCCGAATCGCGAGAGTCGGCACGCGCGCGCGCACCAGCCGATCGCCGAGCGCCCGCTCGACATCTTCGCGCAGCGCCCCCACGCTTCCGTAGCGCGAGGCGGGGTCGACTGCGCATGCGCGCGCGACGATCGCGGCCAGATCGTCGCGCAGGATGCGGGGCGCGATGTCGCGCGGCAGCTCGAGATCGGCGCGCTCCACGCCTAACAGCTCTGCGAGCATCACGCCCAAGCTGTACACGTCGCAGGCCACGCGCGGCGCCTCGCCGGCTGCCAGCTCGGGCGCCGCATAGCGAGGCGTCAGCGCGCGCGGGAGCTGCGCGTGCGCGTCATCCCCGCCGATCAGGCGCGCGATGCCGAAATCGAGCAGCTTCGGCGCGCCGTCGCGCGTCACCAGCACGTTGCTCGGCTTCAGGTCCGCGTGGACGACGAGCTGCTGGTGCGCGAACTGCACCGCGCCGCACACCGCGGCGAACAGCGCGAGGCGCTCGCGCAAGCGCGGCTCCTCGGCGGCCCAATCCGCCAACGACACGCCGGCAATGTGCTCCATCACGATGTACGAGGCGCCGCTTGGGTCGACACCGCCGTCGAACAGCCGTGCGACGTGCGGGTGCTGCAGGCTCGCGAGGATTCTTCGCTCGGAGGAGAACTGCGCGAGCGCGCTCGCGGACAAGACGCCAGGGCGAATGAGCTTGATCGCGACGGTCTGCTCGAAGAGGCCGTCGTCGCGCTCGCCGCGGTAGACGGCGCCCATGCCGCCGACGCCGATCAGCTCGGCGAGGCGATAGGGTCCGATGCGCTCGGGGCGGCTCCAGTTCGCGGGCGGCTCGCTCGCGATCACGCGCGAGGCATCGCGGTCGGCAGCGAGCATGCGTTCCACCGCGCGCCGTAGCGCGACGTCGTCTCCGCACTGCGCCGCGAGTCGCGCGCTGCGCGCCGGCTCGGGCAGCTCGCTCAGCTCCTCGAACAGTGCGAGCGCACGCTCGTCGCGCGCGAGATCGCCGAGCTCGGGCGTGCGCGCCACGCGCTCACACCTCCTCGGCGTCGCCGCCGAGCCGCGCGAGCAGCCACGCGCGCGCCGCGCGCCACTGCCGCTTCACCGTGCGATCCGAAACTCCACGCACGCTCGCGATTTCTTCCATCGTCAGCCCCGCGAAGAAGCGCATCTCGACGAGCTCCGCACGTTCACGCGAGATCTCGCGAAGCGCGGCGAGCGCTTCGTCGAGTGCTTCGATGTCGATCGCCTCGCGCGCAGAGTCGGGCCATCGCGTGACGAGCGTCGGCGCCTTGCGCTTCAGCGCGCGGGCCTTGCGCACTTCGTCGAGCAGCGCCTGCCGCATCACCGTCGCCGCTACTGCGAGGAAGTGCACGCGGTCCTTCCAGACGATGTGCTCGATCTTGAGCATTCGCAGCACGGCCTCGTTGGCGAGCTCCGTGGGCTGGAGAATCTGCGCCGCGCTGTCACCGCTCAGGAGGCGCCGCGCGATCGTCCGCAGCTCTTCGTAGTAAGCGCCTAGAAGGGCGTCCTGCGCGAGGCGGTCGCCCGCTTGGAACGCGAGCCAAAGCGCGTCGGGGTCGCGCGGGGGAGACGCCATCAGGTGCTCAACCCGCGCGGGCCGGGGTCATCGGCGGAGCGAGCGGGATTCGGCGGCGCATCGCGTTCCTTCTGTTGTCGGTCGCGCCTGCCGCGGCGACCAGCGGGATCCCCGAGGTGGTTTGTGGCCGCAACGCCGCGATCGGCTCCCCCGCGCGCGCCCTGCAACGGGCGTGCAGCGCGCGAGCAACGCGGGCGCTACTCGCGCGGGCCTACTCCTCGTCCGTCGCCCTCAGCTTCGCGATCACGTTCAGGTCCTCGAGCGTCGTCGTGTCGCCCACGGTCTCCTTGCCGGCGGCGATGTCCCGTAACAACCGCCGCATGATCTTCCCGCTGCGCGTCTTCGGGAGCGCCTCGGTGAAGCGGATGTCCTTCGGCTTCGCGAGCGCGCCGATCTGCTTCGTGACCATCTCGCGCACCGACTCCGCGAGCGCGGGTCCGAAGGGCACGCCGCCGCGCGGCGTGACGAACGCGACGATCGCGGTGCCGGTGATCTCGTCGGGGCGGCCGACCACGGCGGCTTCCGCGACGTCGGGGTGCGCGACGATCGCGCTCTCCACTTCCATCGTGCCGACGCGATGGCCCGAGATGTTCATCACGTCGTCGATGCGGCCCATGATCCAGAAGTAGCCGTCTTTGTCGCGGTGCGAGCCGTCGCCGGGGAAGTACGTGTTCTTCCACTTGCCCCAATAAGTCTGTTGGTAGCGCTCGTTGTCGCCCCAGATGCCGCGCAGCATGCCGGGCCACGGCTTCGTCACCGCGAGGAAGCCGCCGTTCGGCGGCTTCACCTCGCTGCCCGCTTCGTCGAGGATCGCCGCGTGCACGCCGGGGAACGGCAGCGTGCCGGAGCCGGGCTTCGTCGGCACCGCAGCGGGCAGCGGCGTGATCATGATTCCGCCCGTCTCCGTCTGCCACCACGTGTCGACGATCGGGCAGCGCTTCTTGCCGATCACTTCGTGGTACCAGATCCACGCCTCGGGGTTGATCGGCTCGCCCACGCTCCCTAACAAGCGAAGCGACGAGAGATCGTGCTTGTTCGGGTGCTCGTCGCCGAGGCGGATGAAGGTGCGGATCGCGGTCGGCGCGGTGTAGAGGATGGTGACGCGCCAGCGCTCGATGATGTCCCACCAGCGATCCGCTGCGGGGTGCGTCGGCACGCCTTCGTACATGAGCACGGTCGCGCCGTTCGAGAGCGGGCCGTAGACGACGTAGCTGTGTCCGGTGATCCAGCCGATGTCGGCGGTGCACCAGTACACGTCGCTGTCCTTGAGATCGAAGATCGCCTTGGCCGTCGTGGTGACGTGCGTGAGATAGCCGCCGGTCGTGTGCAGGATGCCCTTGGGCTTCCCCGTCGTGCCGCTCGTGTAGAGGATGAAGAGCGGGTGCTCGGCGTCGAGCTTCTCCGGCTTGCACTCGGCGGACGCGCCCTTCATCAGCTCGTGCCACCACTGATCGCGGCCCGGGTGCATCGCGCACTCGCCGCCGGTGCGGCGCACGACGACGACATGCTCGACGTCCGTGCCGGCGCAGGCGGCGTCCACGGCCGGCTTCAGCGCGAAGGGCGCGCCGCGGCGGAAGCCGCCGTCGGCCGTAACAACTACCTTCGCGCCGGCGTCGTTGATGCGGTCGCGCAGCGCCTCGGCGCTGAAGCCACCGAACACGATCGAGTGCGGCGCGCCGATCCGCGTGCACGCCAGCATCGCGATCGCGAGCTCGGGAACGAGCGGCATGTAGAGCGCGACGCGGTCGCCGCGCGCCACGCCGAGCGACTTCAGCACGTTCGCGAACTTGCATACTTCGCGGTGCAGCTCGCCGTACGTGATCGTGCGCGTGTCGCCGGGCTCGCCCTCCCAGAGGATCGCGGCCTTGTTACGGCGCCAGGCGTTTTCGCCTTCGAGGTGACGGTCGAGGCAGTTGTACGAGACGTTGGTCTGCGCGCCGACGAACCACTTCGCGAACGGCGGCTTCCAGTCGAGCACTCGCTTCCACGGGCGGAACCAGGCGACGTTCTGCTTCGCCATCTGCGCCCAGAACTTCTCGGGGTTCTGTCCGAGCTTCCGGTACTTCGCGACCTGCGCCGGCTTCCAGTTCGCTTGCTTCACGAACTCGGGCTTGGGCTTGAAGACGCGCTTCTCTTTGAGCAGGGATTCGATGTCGGCCACGGGTTCTCCGGTCGAGCGCTGCTGACGAGCCGCGCGTGGTTAGGCCGCGTCGCGCACCCAGGCTTCGACGTCGGCGGGATGCTTCGGCACGAGCTGCGCAGTCAGGTTCTCGTGTCCGTCGGCGGTGATCACGATGTCGTCTTCGATGCGCACGCCGATGCCGAGGAATTCGCGCGGCGCCTTGTCGTCGTCGGCCGCGACGTAGAGGCCGGGCTCGACGGTGAAGCACATGCCGGGCGCGAGCGGGCGCGGCTTGCCGCCGACCGTGTACGCGCCGACGTCGTGCACGTCGAGGCCGAGCCAGTGCGAGGTGCCGTGCATGTAGTACCTGCGGAAGGCCTCGCTCTTGATCAGGTCGTCGACGTCCCCTGACAAGAGGCCGAGCGACACCATGCCCTCCGTCAGCTTCCGTACGCTCGCGTTGTGCACGTCGGGCAGCGTGGCTCCCGGCTTCGCGGCTTCGAGCGAAGCGAGCTGCGCGGCGAGCACGACCTCGTAGACCGCGCGCTGCGCGCCGCTGAACTGACCGCCGATCGGGTACGTGCGCGTCACGTCCGACGCGTACCCTGATAACTCGCAGGCGGCGTCGATCAGCAGCAGCTCGCCATTCGCGAGCTTCTGGTCGTTCGCGACGTAGTGCAGGCAGGTCGCGTTCCTGCCGCCGCCGCAGATGCTGCCGTACGCGGGGCCCGCCGAGCCGCGGCGCTTGAACGCGAACTCGAGCGCGGCCTGGATCTCGAACTCGAAGCGCCCCTCGTGCGCGATGCGCGCGGCCTCGCGGTGCCCCTCCGCCGTGATCGCGGACGCGCGGCGCAGGATCTCGACCTCGCCCGGCTCCTTGATCAGTCGCATCTCGTGCAGCACCGAGCGCGGATCGATCACCTGCGACGCGGGAATCAAGCCCTGGCGCGAGCGCTTGCGCAGCGACTCGAAGATCTCCGCGATCTTCGCGTCGAGGCGCGGGTCGCGGCCGAGCATGTGGTAGACGCGCTCGGCGTGCTCGAGCATGCGCGGCAGCTCGGCGTCGAGCTGCTCGATCGGGAACGCCTCGCTCGCGCCGAAGTCGGACTTCGCGCCCTCGACGCCCGGCCGGTAGCCGTTCCAGATCTCGCGCTCGCGGTCGCGCGGTTCGACGAACAGCGTGTACTCGGGGCCGCCGTCCGTGCGCAGCACCGCGACGGCGTGCGGATGCGTGAAGCCCGTCAGGTAGAGGAAGTCGCTGTCCTGGCGGAACGGGAACTCGGTGTCGTTCGAGCGCGTGACGAGCCGCGCCCCCTGGATGATCGCGACCGCGCCCTGGCCCATCGCTTCGAGGAATCGTCTGCGGCGTTCGTTTTGGCTCATCGCGGCACGGTAGGTGTGCCCTCGCGTAGCCTCAACGCTTCACCGAGTGCGAACGCCTCTTCCTTGTTTACTTCGCATCGGGCTCGAAGACTCGCCCGCTGCTGCGCGCTTCGCTTGCATTCTCGGCCGACCTGGTTGGGAGGAGCGTTCGACTTCGAGGTTCTTCTGGCGGGTTCTCAGCGCGGCAGGCGCGGAGCCCGCTCGCACACCACCTCGATTCCGTCACAGCGAGTTGCGCAGATGGCGTCGTTGCTGGCGACGGCGGTGTAGTAGAGGGCGGCTTCGCGCCTCGGGAGATCGAGGCGGCGCACTGCGCCTGCGGGCGTCGCGATGTGGACGGTGCCGCTCCAGCGCGTGACGACTGCGTGGCCTTGGGGGGTGAGCTTCACGTCTTGGGCGAAGTCGAGGGCTGCGGGGAACGCGTCGTCTAGCGGGATGAAGCGGCCGCCGAGTTGAAGTGGGCCGGCTGCGTCGGGTGGCAGGACGCGCAGCACGAGCAGGTCGGCGCTGCGCTCGACGAGGAAGCCGGCGCCGTCGGGCGCGAACGTCATGAATTGCAGCTCGGGGTCGCTCCAGCGTGCGAGCTCGCGGCCGTCGCGGAGCGAGATCACGCGCGCGTCGTGCGCGGGCGTGCCGCCGCTCGCCGGTAACAAGTCCGTGTTCAACCAGATCGCGCCCCTCGCGGCGTCGTAGGCGACGCTCTTGGCCGCGACGACGACGTCGTCGCTCGCGCGCAGCGCGTGCTCGATCAGCACTTCGCCGCGTTCGCTCAGCACCACGACGGAGCCGCTCGCGCCGCTGCGTCCGTAACGACTCGCGAGCACGCGGCCGTCGGGCAGCAGCGCGAGCTCGTTCAGCGCTTCGCCGGCGGCATCGAACCACTCGACGCGCCCGTTCGCGGGATCGACGCGGCCCGCGCGCTCCCAGAACGTGGTGAAGTAGAGCCAGCCGTTCGGGTGCGCGAGCACGTCCCACACGCCGGAGCGCGCGGGCGCAGCCGTGATCGCGAGCGGCGCGAGCATGCGTTCGCGCGCGAGATCGAAGCGCCCGACTTCGCGCGCGCCTGCGAAGCGAAGCTCGGCGCGCGGGTCGCCGCCCGCTTCGCGCAGCGCGCGCCAGAAGGGCGAGATGCCGAAGTAGAGGACGCCCGCGCGCGCGTCGCCGAACCAGGAGCAGGCTGCACTGCTCGCGGCGGATGCGGGAGTTGTTACTGGGGCTGGCTGCGCGCAGGCCGCGAGGGATACGAGAGCGGCGATCGCTCTCCAGCGCTTCCTCAGAACGGGCTCATCTCCTCGAAGGTTCCGCCCTCGAATTTCCAGCCGAGGCGGAAGCCGAAGGTGAGCGGCGTTGCGAGCCAGTAGTTCCTCGAGCGCCCGCCGGGCGCCGCGACCTGCGTGCGCACCTTCTCGTTGTTCTCGAGGTTCTGCGCGTAGACCTCGAACCACACCGGCGTCTCCGTCACGTCCCAGCGCAGGCGCTCGTCGGTGCGCGTGTAGGCGCCCTGACGATCGAGCGGGCTCTCGTAGAGGCGGTAGAAGACCTCGTCGCGCCAGGCGAAGTCGACGCGTGGCGCCAGCGTGCCGGCCGCGAACTCGATCGCATACTCCGCCGACGCGCTGACCGTCCACTTCGGTGCGCGCGGGAGGCTCTGGCCGCGCAGGTTCGCCGGCAACACGCCGTCGCAGGTGGGGCCGACGCCGTGGCGATCGCCGACCGGCTTGAAGGCGCAGAACGAGGTCGGGTTGCTGACCGTGGGTGAGTTGTCCTGCGAGATGAAGTCCGACGTGATCCCGGTGTGTAGCCAGCCGAAGTTCGCGGAGAGCTGCAAACGCTCGACTGGAAGCGCGACGAGCTGAATCTCGACGCCCATCACCTCGGACTTCGGCACGTTCGTCGTCACCGTGACGTTGTTCTGCGTCTCGTTCGCGAAGCGCTTGTCGAAGTCGTAGTAGATGACGGAGGTGTTGAGGAAGAGGCGATCGTCGAAGAGCGAGTTCTTCGCGCCGATCTCGTAGGCGATGATCTCTTCCGAATCGAACGGCTCGACCACGAGAAAGTTGAAGCCGCCGTGCCGCTCGCCGGTGCTGACGTTGGCGTAGAAGAGCTGCCCTTCGGCCGGGCGGAACTCGAGGCGCACGCGGCCGGTGACCGACTCCCAGCGTTCGTCCTTCACGACCGGCGTCGTGTTCGCGGTGAACTGATTGAGATCGCCGCGCAGGGGAGGCCGGAACGCGGTGTTCGCCACGGTGACGGGCACTCCTCCGAACGCGGTTGCGAGAGGTGTGAGCAGAACGGTGCGAAGCAGGTTGAAGCACTGCGGAGCGGTGAGGCCCGGCACGATGGAGTTGCACGGCGTTCCGTTGTCCGTGAAGTCGAAGGGCTCGAGCAGCACGTCCCACTCGGTCACGTCGAGCATCTCGCGATCGGTGCGGCTGTAACGCACGCCCGCGCTGAGCGTGAACTCGTCCAGCAAGTCGAAGCTCGCGTCGGCGAACACGCCGAGCGTCTCGGTGTCGACGTCGGAGCGCAGGCGAATGCCGGGCACGCTGTCGTCGAACGCCTGAAAGATGCAGGGGCCGCAGCAGCGCCGGATCATGTTCGGCGAGGCGGGGCTGAGCGGCGTCAGCACGTCGAACGCGTCGAAGATCTGGTAGTTCGCCGCCGCCGCGTTCTGCTGATAGAACCAGATCGGCACGTCGGTGTTCGGCGCTTCGTCGGTCTGATAGTTCGCACCGACGAGCCAAGTCAGGCGCCCGAGCCAGCCGTCGCTCTCGTACCGCGAGCGCAGCGTGGCTTCGCCGGTCCACGTCTTGTGCTTGTCGAGCAGCACGAGGCGGATCGCGTCGACGTCGGAGAAGTCCTCGTCGAAGTCGACCGCGTAGTCCCAATACTGGTAGTTGGCGTTGAGCTTCAGCTCGTGGTGCGGGATCTCGACCGCCAGGATCGCCTGTCCCCAATAAGTCTCGTGGAACTGCTTGTGGTCGCGATTCGCGCGGTGCTTGCGCGGGTCGCTCGGCAGCGGAGTCGCGCCGCTGTAGTCGACGCTCCCGAACAGCACAGACTGGCCGGCTGGGAGGGTCGGGTACTGCTGCAGCGGGCGGGATGTGCCGCCGTCATCGTTGTCCTTCGTCCACGCGCCGATCAGGTCGAACGTCACCGACTCGGTGGGCACGTAGCGCACCGATGCGCGCAGGCTTACGCCGCCCGAGAGCGCGTTGTTGGTGAGCTCCTTGCGCAGTCCGTTCTGGCCCTCGAGCTCATACACGTTCGACGGAAACTCGCGCATGAACGCGATGCGCGCGGAGAGCTTCTCCTCAAGGAGCGGGATGTTCACGACGCCGCGCATGCGCAGGTTCTACCACCAGCCGATGTCGAGGTCGCCGCTCATCTCCCAGGTGTCGAGCTTCGGACGGCGCGTGTGGAAGTTCATCGAGCCGCCGGTGGAGTTGCGGCCATAGAGCGTGCCCTGCGGACCGGGCAGCACCTCGACGCGCTCGAAGTCGTGGAAGCCGAGCAGCGCGACCGCGATCTGCTCGACGTAGATGTCGTTCACGTGCAGCTGAAAGCCAGGATCGATGCCGGGCCCCAGCACGTCGTGTCTTGCCCGAGGCCGCGCAGCGTGATCGCGGGCAAGCCGCCCGTCGCGACGAGACCGGGCACCTTCAGCTGGAGGTCGTACGCGTCCTGGATGTTGCCTTCGGTGAGCGCGTCGAGGGAGAACGCCGAGATCGTCTGCGCGACGTCCTGGAGGTTCTGCTCTCGCCGTTCGGCGGTGACGATGATCTCTTCGATGCCTCTCAGCTCGGGTCGCACTTCCGTTTGCGCGGTCGCCGGTGGCGACTCTTGGGCAGCGGCAGCAATCGAAAGAACGAACGAGATCGCGGCAGGAGCAAGCATGAGATGCGGGCGCATCGAGAACGTCCGTGGCACCCGATCGTGCCACGGCGCGGGGACGCGCGGCGAGAGATTCCTGGCGTCTCGGAGCCACGCGCGAGCCGCTGCGCCCCTGCGAACGCGGTGGCTCAGCGGTGCGAGGTCAGAAGGGCCAGAGGTCTCCGGCGCTCCCGCCGGTGAACTTGAATCCAAAGCGCGCGCCCACCGTTCGCGGAGCCGCCAGCCAATACACGTCGACCCAGTTGCCGGTTCCTTCGTGCTGGGTCTTCACGGTCTGATTGTCTTCGAGGTTCTGCAGGTAGAACTCGAACCACACCGGCTTCGAGCTCAGGTCGTAGCGAACGCGAAGATCCGTCCTCGTGTAAGCCCTCTGCGCCGAATCCGAATCCTCATACTGATTGAAGAAGATCGAGTCGCGATAGGCGAAATCGAGGCGCGGCGTAAGCGTGCCCGAAGCCATCTCGAACGCATACGCGACGGAGGCCGAGATCGAGAATTCGGGCGCTCGCGGAAGCACGTTGCCCTTCAGGTTCTGCAGAGGAGCCCCGTCGCAGGTCGGGCCGGATCCGTGTCGGTCACCGACCGGCTTGAAGGGGCAGAAATTGGTCGGATTCGACGGAGTGGGACTGGTGTCTTGGGAGAAAAAGTCCTTGGCGATCTCGGCGTGCAGCCAGCCGGCGTTTCCGGAGATCTGAAGGTTGTCGATCGGCACCCACGTCCACTGCAGCTCGATGCCGTAGATCTGGGACTCGGGCGCGTTGACGGTTGTTCCAACGTTGTTCACGACGGTCGTGATGAAGCGGTTCTTGAAGTCGTAGTAGTAGAACGTCGAGTTGAGGAACAAGCGCCCGTCGAGAAGTGTGTTCTTTGCACCGACTTCGTAAGCGTTGATCGTTTCGGACTCGAAGCCGTCCGTGTCGAAGAAGTCGTACCCGCCGTGCCGCTCGCCGCGGCTGTAGCCCGCGTAGAAGAGCTGCCCGTCGCTCGGCCGGAGCTCGAAGCGCAAGCGGCCCGTCCAAGAGCGCCAGGTGTTCTCCTTGACGACGGGCACCGTGTTTCCCGTCGCTTGATCGAGGTCGCCCCGGAGCGGAATCAGGAAGGCGACGTTACCCGCGTGGAGCCGCGTGCCTGGAACTTGGTTTTGCAGCAGCCCACACCCCGAGGCCGGCTGGAATCCGAGGAATGCACACGTCGGAGCATTGAGGGTGAGGAAGCCGAACGTCGCGGGATCGAGGATGTCGAACGGCTCAGCCAGGATGTCGAAGTAACCGGTGTCCTTCATGTTGCGGTAGGTCTGGCTCCAGCGAACGCCAGTGTCGATGCGGAACTTGTCGTCGAAGAGGTTCAAGCCGCCCTGTAGGAAGACTCCGGTGCTGCGCGTTTCGACGTCGCTCTCGGCGAGGATGTAGGGACGGTCGCGGTCACCCTGCTTGAAGAGGCACGGGCCGTCGCAGACGAGCTGTGCGGCGGGACTGAAGGCGCTGAGCCCGCCGAAGGCGTCAAACACTGCGAAGTTCTGAAGCTCGCGCTCCGCCTCGTAGTTCCAGAACGGCACGTGCGTATTCGGGGCGTTGTCGAGCTGGTAATTCGCACCGAACAGCCAATCGAACGGGCTGTTGTCGTACTCGGAGCGAATCGTCGCCTCGCCGCTCCAGGTCTTGTGCTTGTCGAGCAGGATCAACCTTCCCGAATCGTTGTCGGTGAAGTCCTGGTCGCGGTCAATCGAGAAATCCCAGTACTGATAGTTGCCGTTCAGCTTCACGAGATGGTTCGCGACTTCCCATTCGACGATCGCCTGACCCCAATAAGTCTTGTACTCCTGGAACTGCTCGCGGTTTGCTCGAACTTCGCTGGCATCCGAGGAGTTCGGAGTCGCCCCCGTAGGGTTGACGCCTGTCGCGAAGATCGTGCTCTGGCCGGGCTGGAACGCGGGATACGGACCGAGCGGGCGAGGTTGGCCGCCGCCATCGTCATCGAACGACCAGGCGAAGATCAGGTCTGTCGTCAGCGTCTCGCTGGGCGCCCAGCGCAGTGACGTCCGCAAGAAGTGGCCGCCGGAGAGCGCGTTGTTGCTGAGGTGCTGCTTGTGGCCGTTCTTGCCGGTCACGTCGAAATAGTCAGAGGGGATCTCTCGGCGGTAAGCGATGCGGAGACCGAGCTTGTCCGCGACGAGCGGCGCATTCATCATCGTTTCGATCTTGTAGTTGCTCCACTGCGCAAATCCGAAGGTGGCGCTGGTTTGGTATTCCTCGAGCACCGGGCGCGCGGTGCGCATGTTCATCGAGCCGCCCGTCGAGTTGCGGCCGAAGCCGGTGCCCTGCGGCCCAGCGAGGACTTCGATGCCTTCGAGGTCGACGAAGCCGAGCAGCGCCACCGCGAGTTGCGCCACGTAGATGTCGTTGATGTGGAGCTGGAAGCCCGGATCGATGCCCGGCCCGAGTACGTCCGAATCCTGGCCGAGGGCGCGCAGTGTGATCGCCGGCAGGCCGCCCGTCGCGATGAAGCCCGGGACTTTCAGCTGGAGGTCGTAGGCGTCTTCGATGTTCGCCGCCTCGAGGTCAGCTGGCGTGAACGCTGTCACCGACTGCGCGACGTCCTGAAGGTTCTGCTCGCGGCGCTCAGCGGTGATGATGATCTCCTCGATCCCCCTAGGCTCTTCGGCCCCGGGTGCAGGTGCAGGTGCAGGTGCAGGCGCGGCAGGCTGAGCTTCCTGCGCGAACGCAGCGGAAACGAATGCGATCGAAGCAACCCCGCCTAGCACGAACCTCGAGATCGGGCGCATCGGTGACCTCCGTTCCATCCGATACTGCCACAGCCTTCGTGACCTGCTGGCCGATTCTCGGACCGACTGATTCTTGAGAGAGAATGGCTTCCGACGGAAAGGAAGCCCCCATGAAGAAGAGTCGGTTTACGGAAGAGCAGATGGTGAAGATTCTGCGCGAGGCGGA